>NZ_JBMEMN010000024.1:0-45017 GCF_049310905.1 Gudongella sp. DL1XJH-153 | reverse complement strand
CACCTCTTTTTTCATAAGATTATTGTGACATAATCAAAAGATAATTATAAGGTGACATTATCAAAAGATAAACACAGCAGACTAACTTTTAGCTTGTTACAGACATCTTATACTGATATAATAACTATTATACGGGGGATATTAATCTTTCAATAAGAAACATTGAACAGGAGGGAATAGATGATACAAGCGGGAGATTTTAGAAATGGAGTAACATTTGTAATGGATGGAAGTGTATTTCAAATAGTTGACTTCCAGCATGTCAAGCCTGGAAAGGGAGCTGCATTTGTTAGAACAAAGCTAAGAAATGTAATGAATGGCGGATTCAAGGAAGTTACATTCAATCCTTCAGAAAAATTTGAAAAGGCAATTATTGAAACCAAGGAAATGCAATATCTTTATTCTGATGGTGAACTATATTACTTTATGGACAATGAGACATATGAGCAGATTCCACTGGAGCGTGAATCTGTTGAGGAAGCAATACAATATCTGAGAGAGAATGATACAGCTACAATAAAATTCTATCAGGGTAAGGCTTTTGATGTTATGCCTCCAAACTTTGTTGAGCTTGAAGTAACAGAGACTGAGCCTGGAGTTAAGGGAGATACTGCACAGGGAGCCACTAAAGCTGCAGTATGTGAAACTGGTGTTACCATCTATGTTCCACTTTTTGTGAACACAGGTGATAAAATAAAAATAGACACAAGGACCGGAGAATATCTGTCCAGAGTTTAAAGGAGGGGTTAAAATGGAATTTTTATTTCAAAAGGTATCTTATCTAAAAGGTCTTGCAGACGGCCTGGGAATCGATGAATCCACCAAAGAAGGCAAGCTTCTATTGGCGATTGTTGAAACTATTGAGGAATTTGCAGAAGTAATGGAAGAAGTAGTCGAGGATCAGATTGATCTTGAAGAGTATGTTAACTTTATCGATGAGGACCTGGCTGACGTAGAAGATGACGTCTACGGAGATGAGGAAGACTTCTACTTTGACGAGGATTTTGATTTCGAAGATTTTGATGACTGTTGTGATGATGAAGGTTGCAATTGCTTTAAAGGTCATGACGAGGATAATGAATTATTCGAAGACGAAGACAGTGATGAAGATAGTGACGAGGAATAGTCAGATGCCTAAAGCTTAGCTTTAGGCTTTTTCTCTGGAATCAAGCCGTATTGTAAAGGGTATCCGGCTTTGATATAATGTATTATACGAATTATAACAGAGGGGTGTTAATATGACCGAAAAAGACCACATGGAATATATGGAAAATGGAAGCATACAGATTTCCAATGATGTTATTGCAACGATTGCAGGAACTGCTGCCATGGAAGTCGAAGGTGTAGTGGGAATGAGCAGTAACCTTGCAGGAGGTATTTCTGAGCTCTTGGGGAAAAAGAATCCTGGCAAGGGAGTAAAGGTGGATATTAGAGACAAGGAAGTCTCTGTTGAGATGCATCTCCTACTTGAATACGGAGCCAAGCTTAATGATGTTGGACTGAAGGTTCAGGAAGAGACAAAAAAAGCTATTGAAAACATGACAGACTTAAGCGTTAAGACAGTAAATGTTCATGTAGATGGAATCAGCAGAACTAAAAACGAGGAATCTGATTCTAGATTATAATCGAAATACATTTTAAGGAGTAAAAAATGGGAAGAAAACAAGCAAGAGAAGGAGCCATGCAGCTGTTGTTTCAGATGGACAGCAATGAGGATTTCACCAAAGAAAATCTTGAAATGTATCTGGAAAATTTTCCTTTTGACAAAGGTGAAACAGACTACATCGAAGCAGTCGTCAAAGGTGTATTGGAGAACAGGGAAGAAATTGACAACTCAATCCAGGAGAATCTTCAAGGATGGTTGCTGGATAGGATTGCCCGGGTGGATCTGGCAACTCTAAGGTTGGCAATATTTGAAATTAAACATATGAAAGATATTCCAATTGAGGTTTCAATCAACGAAGCTATTGAAATTGCAAAGAAGTACAGTACAGATGAGTCATATAAATATGTCAACGGAGTGCTTGGTGGATTTGTAAGGTCCATGAATAAGGATGAGTAATCTTTATCTGGGAATTGATACAAGCAATTACACCACTTCACTGGCAATTGTAGATCAAATGGGGAATATAATTGAAGACAAGAGAAAGGCTCTTTTTGTTGAGAGTGGCAAGAAGGGGCTCCGACAACAGGAGGCCCTGTTTCAGCATATAAAGAACCTGCCTGATCTTCTGGAAGAAATGTCGACGGATTTGACACTGATAAAAGCAATAGGAGCGAGTACCAGGCCAAGGACAATTGAAGGATCATACATGCCTGTATTCTTGGCAGGCGAAAATACTGGCAGGATTATTTCAAAATCCCTCCAGGTTCCTTTTAAGAGATTCTCACATCAGGAAGGACATATTGGGTGTTGCTTACTCGGCAATAAAGAGGAGGAGCCTTTTCTTTCATTGCATCTATCAGGAGGCACTACTGAAGTTGTATACACAAGAAATGAGGAAGAGAATCTTTTGACCCAGACTATTGGAGGAACACTTGATATCAGCATGGGGCAACTGATAGACAGAATAGGCGTGTATTTGGGAATGGATTTTCCATGTGGAGTGGAGCTTGACAGAATAGCCAGAAATGGAGAGAAGATTGTCAAGAAACTTCAGTATAGAACAAGAGATGGATGGATTAACTTATCAGGATACGAGAACCTCTTTAAGAAGCTTCTAGGTGATGGTAAATTTAGAAAAGAAGATGTTGTCTACACAATGTTTATGCATCTTGGAGATATAATTGGTGAACTGATAAGAGAAGGGTTAAAAGACTATCCAGTAAAGAAGATATATGTAGCGGGTGGAGTTTCTGCAAACTCTGTAATAAGAAAAAGTCTGGAAAATGGTATCAATGAGAAAGAAGTAGTTTTTCCTGAGAATACCTTGTCAACTGACAATGGTGTTGGTGTTGCATACCTTGCAGCCTGCAAAAAAGGATGGGAGGAATAACCATGAGACCACTAATGGTAAGTGAAGTAAATCAATACATAAAAAAGCTGATTTCCAGCGATATGCTTCTTAACTCAATTCAGATTGAGGGTGAGATATCCAATTATACTCACCATTATAGCGGGCATATGTATTTCAGCTTGAAGGATGAAAAAAGCCGAATCAGATGTGTAATGTTCAATAGTGATAATATCAATGTAAATTTCAGACCAAAGGATGGTGCAAAGGTAACTGTAACCGGCAGTATTTCTGTTTATGAAAAGGATGGAAGCTATCAGGTATATGTACGAAAGATGGAAAAACAGGGAATCGGTGATTTGTACAGGGCATTCAATCTTCTTAAGGATAAACTGGAAAAAGAAGGTCTCTTCGACTCTGAGTTTAAGAAAGACCTGCCAGCCTTTCCAATGACCATAGGTGTTGTGACATCATCTACAGGAGCGGCAATTAGGGATATAGTAAGCATCCTGAAGAGAAGATATCCTCCGATTAAAATCGTGGTGTATCCGGCGCTTGTACAGGGTGACGGAGCTCCATCAAATATCATAAAGGGTCTAAAGATGCTGGATGTCAGGGATGACATTGATCTTATAATAACAGGTCGTGGAGGAGGCTCCATGGAAGAACTGTTTGCATTCAATGATGAGAAACTTGCCAGATGCATCTTTGGCCTTAAGACTCCTCTTATATCAGCAGTTGGGCACGAATCAGATTTTACAATTGCTGACTTCGTAGCAGATGTAAGAGCTTCAACGCCTTCAGCAGCAGCAGAACTTGCAGTACCAGACAAGGAAAGTTTGCTGGAAGAGCTTAGAAGCATAGGATGGACTGTTGAAAGAATTATGGAAAGCTCACTGACGAATGAGCGAAGAACTCTTATTGCACACAACAGGACCTTGTCTTTTTTAAGTCCTGAGCAGAGAATTATGGACAGAAAAATTGATCTTGACAATGTTTTAAGAGGAATTCAACACAATATCGAAAAGAGGCTAATGAGGGAAGAGCGAAATCTTTTTGCATTGGAGAGCAGACTGCAGATTGCAAATCCTGAAGGTGTTCTGGCAAAGGGATACGGAATTATTACAGACCATAAGGGAAATGTCAGAAAAGGTGTTGCTGAGCTGAATAAAGATGAACGCCTTTATATCAGGATGATTGATGGTAGGGCGGATGTTGTGGTTATTGATACAAAGGAGGATAAGAATGGATACCAATAAACTTACATATGAAGAAGGAATGAAATTATTGCAGGAGTTACTTGAGGAACTTGAAAAGGAAGATCTCAAACTTGATGAGACCATTAAAAAGTTCAAAGAGGCAATGAAAGTCTATGACCATTGCAATGAAATCCTTACAAAAGCAGAAGGTGATGTTAAGATGATTCTTGACAAGGGTATGGGTGTAGAGGAAGTTGATTTCCCAGAAATGTTTGGGGAGGAACCTGATGACGAGTTTTAAAGACCTGAAGGAGTATCACGACCTGATTGATCATTATCTGGAGGAGACAATAAAATCTGGAAACAAGTATGAAAATCAACTTCATGAAGCAATGGAGTACTGTCTTTTTACTGGAGGAAAACGCTTAAGACCCCTACTGACATTGAAGACTTATGAAATGTATGACAGCTATATACATGATGCCATGCCATTTGCCATGGCCATTGAAATGATTCATACCTATTCCTTGATCCACGATGATCTTCCATCAATGGATAACGATGACTACAGAAGAGGAAAGCCTACTTGTCATAAAAAGTTTGGCGAGGCATTGGCGATACTTACTGGAGACGCCCTCTTGAATCTAGCATTTCAGACAATTTTTAAAACAGCTGTAGCGAGTAACAATAAAAGAGCGGCAAGGGCTGGCTATGAAATAGCAAAAGCATCTGGACATTCAGGAATGATAGGTGGTCAGGTTCTCGATGTAAGGGGTGAGGAAGTTGAAATGTCTGAAGACGAGCTGTTTCATATGTACAAGGGCAAGACAGCAGCATTGATTCAGGCAAGTATCCTGGCTGGTGCCATAGCAGGTGGCGCACCTGATGATGATGTGGCCGCTTTAAGATTATACGGAGAAAAACTGGGAATCGCCTATCAACTCCAGGATGATCTTCTGGATTATCAGGAAGACAGTGAAATCGACAAGAACACTTACCTTAGCTTTCATGGTGAAGATGAGACCAGAGAAAAGATTAATGAACTAAGCGATGAAGCTAATTCAATTCTTCATGAGCTTAAGCATCTCGACACTGAATTTTTTCAGAATCTTACAATGGAACTTATCCACAGGGAAGTCTAGAAATATTGATATTTAAGAAAAAGCATGATATAATCAGCTTAGTAAGTAGTGGTACAGTATTCTAGTCAGCACAACTATTCTTGAAGGCGGGGCTAAAAATCCGTCAAAGGGCATATCGATGAAGTTCTTTATGTGTGGCTTGCGACGCCCAGTCGTGGGTCTTCATAAGGAGTAAGAAGGATGGGGCGATCTGCAATGGCATGCAGGCGAGACCCTACCTTCGTGGAGACATTGCAGGGTGATAAATAGTACCCTGTAGTGATAAACCTGCAAGACATAAATTTTTAATTAAAAGTGCAGAGTAGCCTGCCTTGAGTGGAGTAGCGCGGATGGTAAGTTCGACTTGGCCTAACCAGGGCCCGGTTTTGCCAGGTTTTGTTATCGAAATCTAATCTGCAAAAGAGGCTAGGGAATAGACTGGCTGTTGAGGAAAACTCCTAGACTGTTCATTATGAGGTAATCGGAGGATTACAGTGCGGACTAAGTGGTAATCCAGTTCTACTTTTGGCAACAGGGTAGTGGAGAGAATAAAGGGAAACCGCTGAGCTGGCGACAGGCAGTTCTTTCCAGGGAAATCCTGCTGGACCTAAAGCCGTAAGATTTACTCAGATTACTACCACATTATTGGGCTGATAGCTAAGCTATCAGCTTTTTTATCTACATAGGGGGATAGGAATGGCTAAGAAGGATGATGAAAGTTTTTATTTAAAGTACAATATGAAATGGGTATTATTTATAACCTTCTGGACGTTTATGCTTGCTATCGGAATTTCTATAATTGCAGAAAATCTGGTGCAAAATCTTGATGTCCTTTTTGCGTTTTTAATACTACTTATCATTGTATTTACAGGTATTATATTTGATACAATTGGTATAGCAGTTACAGCTGCCAGTGAAAGGCCATTTCATGCAATGGCTGCCAACAAAATAGATGAAGCGAGAACTGCCATAAAACTTGTAAGAAACTCCAGCCAGGTAAGTAACTTTTGTAATGATGTTATTGGAGATATAAGTGGAATCATTTCAGGTGCCGTAGCAACGAGTATTGTATTTCGAATTGTCCTGATTTTTGGGATTGCAGATGGAACAATACTTACAATTCTTTTGACCGCTTTTACTGCTTCTCTTACAGTAGGTGGAAAGGGAATTGGAAAATCAATTGCAGAATATCACCACGAGCACATAATCTATCAGGTGGCTAGAATTGTCAATTTCGCCGAGAAACTTTTCAAGGTAGAGATTTTTAAAACTAAAAAGAAATCCAAGGACAGGAAGGACAAGGGGAAATAGAATGGAAAAGAAAAGGGCAGATGTCATTCTCTTTGAAAAGGGACTAGTTGAGTCAAGGGAAAAGGGAAAAAGAATTATAATGGAAGGTTCTGTTTATATTGGAGAAACCAGAGTTGATAAGCCTGGCGAAAAGTACTCAGACGATGTTGAAATCAAGATTAGAAGTAATCCGCTTAAGTATGTCAGTCGAGGAGGACTGAAGCTGGAAAAGGCAATGGATGAATTTGGACTGCAGCTTAGAGATTTTGTATGTATGGATATGGGTTCATCAACCGGTGGATTCACAGACTGCATGCTTAAGTCAGGTGCCAGCAAGGTCTATGCAGTGGATGTTGGTTATGGACAGCTCGATTGGAAACTTCGTAGCGATGAGCGGGTTGTGGTACATGAAAGAACAAATATAAGGCATATGGATACAGAGTCCATTCCTGACAAGATAGATTTTATATCAATTGATGTCAGCTTTATAAGTCTCAAACTTATACTTCCAGTTGCCCATAAACTCTTAAAGGATGGAGGGTCCGTTGTAGCTTTGGTTAAGCCTCAATTTGAAGCTGGAAGGGATAAGGTCGGGAAAAAAGGGATTGTAAGAGAAAAATCAACCCATAAAGAGGTAATTGAAAATGTTCTTGATTTTAGTGGAAAAATTGGATTCTATCCTCATGGACTCACCTTTTCACCTATAACGGGAACTACCGGGAATATTGAGTTTTTACTTCTCCTTAAGAAAGAGGAGACTCACATTGATGAAAACACAATAGACCAGGTTATCTACAAGGCACACGAAAACCTTAAATAGATGGAGGTAGGCTTATGCTCAAGGAGCTTAGGATTAGAAACTTCGCAATTATTGATAATCTGACAATTGATTTTACTGAGGGTCTGAATCTTCTTACAGGAGAGACTGGCTCCGGAAAATCCATAATCATTGAAGCACTCGAGATGGTTCTTGGCGGAAGGGCAAGTCGTGAAATGATACGATCTGGACAAGACAAGGCTGTTATCGAAGCTATGTTTTTTGTTGATAAAAATCTACAGAAGCAACTTTCAGAAATGGGATATGAAGAGAGTGATGTTCTTATCCTTACTAAAGAAATTTCAGAAGGCTATCCCAGTGTTTCAAGAATCAACGGCAGGCCATTGACTCTTAATGTATTAAAAACACTAACAGGTAGAATGGTAGACATATTTGGACAGCATGAACACCAGTCTCTACTTGATACTGGTAATCATATACTTATTATCGACTCCTTGATACCGGAAGAAGGAAAGATTTTGATTCGTACAATCAGAGAGGCTTATATAGATTACAGAGGACTTCAGAAAAAGCTTCAGGAGCTATCAGTATCCTCACAGGAAAGAGAGCGTGAACTGGATCTTTTAAAATTCCAGATTGATGAAATTGATGCTGCTGACTTGAAAGAAGATGATGAAGCTATTGAACAGCAATTCAAGAGACTTGATAATCTAAAGGACACCATTGCCCAGTCATATCAGGCATTGGCATTATTGAACGATGATTATGAGAGCCCAGCTGCAATTTCACTTATTGAAAAATCAATTGAAATGATTGGTCATTCTGGAAGGTATGATAGGATTCTTCAGGAACATGGGAACAGTCTTCAGGCAATCTTATATGAATTGCAGGAACTGTACCGTGGAATAAACGGCTATATCGAAAGCCTGGACATCGATGAAGAAGAGCTGTTTCTACTGAGAGAAAGACTTGACCTTGTCAATACACTCAAGAAAAAATATGGTTCATCTGTTGAACAGATATTATCCTACAGGGATGAAATAGAAGAGAGATATAACAGATTGATCAATATTGATAAAGAGCTTGAAAAACTTGAGGAAGATATACTTGCAACTAAAGAGATGCTTTTAGGTGACTCTGAAAACTTGAGTATTATTAGAAAAAAAGTGGCGGAAAAGCTTCAGAAGGATATGGAAAAGGAGCTTTTTGCCCTTAACATGGACAATGTAAGATTCAAGGTGGATTTCAATAGGACTAAGGAGCCAACTGACAGAGGGGTGGATAAGGTTGAATTTTTGATTTCAACAAATCCAGGTGAAGATTTAAAACCTCTTTCAAAAATCATATCAGGTGGAGAAATGTCAAGAATAATGTTGGCTTTCAAAGGTATCCTAGCAGATATGGACAATATGCCAACGCTTGTATTTGATGAGATCGACACAGGAATAAGTGGAAGGACCGCACAGGTTGTTGGAGAAAAAATCAGAAGGATATCAAAATCTCATCAGGTTATTTCAATTTCCCATCTTCCACAAATCGCAGCCCTTGCGGACACACATTTTGTCATAAGAAAAGCTTCAGACAAAAAAGGTACCATAACAAAGGTAGAGCGATTGCTTGAAGATGAGAGGGTAGATGAATTGGCAAGACTTCTTGGAGGTGTAGAAGTAACTGAAACCACAAGGAAACATGCAAATGAAATGCTCCAAATGTCAAATAGGATGAAGAAATAGCGTCTTTATGCTATAATCAATGTATATGTAATGCTAGTAATAATAATTAGGGGGATCTGTATGACTTACGAAGAGAAAACCATGAAATGTGACAGGATATATGAGGGCAAGATTTTAAATCTTAGAATAGACACCGTGGAACTTCCTGACAAGAAGTATTCAAAAAGAGAGATAGTTGAGCATCCAGGTGGAGTTGGAATTGTTGCATTGACTGAAGACAAGAAAATACTATTGGTAAGGCAGTACAGAAAAGCGACTGACAAAGTACTTTTGGAACTACCTGCAGGAAAACTTGAGGTTAATGAGGAACCAAAAGAAACTGCATATAGGGAATTGAAGGAAGAAACTGGCTATACAACTGAAAAATTGGAGTACCTTTTGGAGTTCTATACTTCACCGGGATTCAGCAGTGAGAAGCTGTATCTTTTCTATGGTGAAAATGTACAGCCGGGAGAACAGAAGCTAGAATCAGGTGAATTTATTGATGTTGAGAGCTATACCCTTGAAGAGGTTAAGAAACTCCTTAGAAGAGGAGAGATAATGGATGCAAAAACCATTATTGGAATACAGGCTTTGATTAATCGATTTGCATAATAAATTTTGTTGTAAAGGGGATAGACTATGCTAAAAGGTATAATGGAAGAGTATACCAGATATATAGAGAAACAAAAAAAGCTTAGCAGGAACACGGTTGAAGCGTATACAAGCGATATAATAAAATTCAGAAATTTTATGAATGATTCAGGTATAAATAACGTAAATCATGTCAATAACACACACGTGATAAGATATCTGCTGCAGCTGCAAAGAGAAGGCAGATCTAATTCCACGATTTCAAGACATCTAGCAAGCATAAGATGTCTATTCGAGTATCTGATCAATCATAGTATCGTAAAAGAGGATCCTACTCTAAACCTGAAACCTCCTAAAAAGGATAAAAAAATTCCTCAGATTCTTACTGAGGATGAAATAACCAAGCTTATGAGCCTTCCTGATTTAAGCACTGCGAAAGGCTGCAGGGATCGAGCCTTGCTGGAGTTGTTATATTCCTCAGGATTGAGAGTATCTGAGATTAGTTCCCTTAAGATTGATGATGTACTGTTGTCCAAGGGTACAATAGTATTGTCTAAAGATGATGAAATTAGAAAAGTACCGGTTGGTTCAAAAGCAATTAACAGTATTGCATTCTACTTAAAAAACTATAGGGATGAGAATAATGTTGAGGCACCTCTGTTTGTGAATTACAATGGACAGAAACTTACAAGACAGGGACTTTGGAAAATAATTGGAACTTATGCTGACAAGATATCTGGGAGCAAAAGTATTACTCCTCAGATTTTAAGAAATTCATTTGCGGCACATATATTGAGTCATGGTGCAGATATCAAAACGGTTCAGGAAATTATGGGACATTCTGATATTGCATCCACTCAGGTATACACCATGACCGATCCAAAAGATACAACGGAGGAAGTCTACAAAAAGGCTCATCCAAGAGCATAGGAGGGTCAAAAATGAGAGCAGTAGATATAATTGAAAAGAAGAAACATGCAGAAATTCTTTCAAAGGAAGAAATTGAGTTTATGATTTCTGGATATACCAGGGATGAAATACCTGATTATCAGATGTCAGCATTCCTGATGACTGTTTATTTCAACGGAATGAAAGAAGATGAGATAGCATACCTAACTGAGAGTTTTGTAAATTCTGGTGAGCAAGTAGATCTGTCACCAATTGAAGGAATAAAGGTGGATAAACACTCAACCGGAGGAGTAGGAGACAAGATCAGTCTAATAGTACTTCCACTGGTAGCAGGAGCAGGAGTTCCTGTTGCCAAGATGAGCGGGAGAGGTCTTGGGCATACTGGTGGTACAATCGACAAGCTTGAGTCAATTGACGGATTTAAGATTGAATTGTCTTCGGAAGAGTTTATCAACAATGTTAACAAGTATAAAATGGCAATCGTAGGTCAGACTGCAAATCTTACACCTGCCGACAAGAAGATTTATGCCCTTAGGGATGTAACATCTACTATTGACAGTATTCCACTGATTGCAAGCTCAATAATGAGTAAAAAAATTGCCTCAGGTGCCGATGCCATAGTTCTTGATGTAAAGATGGGCTCAGGTGCTTTTATGAAGACGATTGAAGAAGCAGAAAAGCTTGCAAAGACCATGGTAGGAATAGGTAAGAGTTTGAACAGGGATACAGTAGCTGTAATTACAAACATGGATCAGCCCCTTGGAAACCAGGTTGGAAACAGCAATGAAGTAAAAGAGGCCATACAGGTTCTTGCTGGTAATGGTTCAGAGGATGAGACTACAATCGCTCTTACCATTGCTTCACATATGTGTGTGCTTGGAGGAGCCTTCGATGACTTTGATACGGCTTATAAGAATCTCAAGGAAACCATTGAATCGGGAAAAGCCATTGAAAAGCTTAAGGAATTAATTCTTATACAGGGAGGCAATCCCGAGGTTGTTGACAATACTGATCTTTTGCCAGGAGCAAAGAACTTTTATGATGTTCTTGCTGAAAAGGATGGATATGTTTTCGAAATAGATGCTGAAACAGTCGGGATAAGTGCAATGCTTCTTGGAGCTGGAAGAAGGACCAAAGAAGATAAGATCGATTATGGGGCAGGAATCACTCTGAGTAAGAAAATCGGTGATTCAGTTAAAAAAGGCGAAACAATCTGCACTTTAATGACAAATCTCGATGAGTATGACGAAGCTATTGAAAGAATCAAGGAAGCATATGTGATTTCCAATGAAAAACCAAAGACAAAACCATATATTTATAATATAATAAAGTGAGTTGGTCTATGATGCCTCGACAAGATAGAGTCGGGGTACATTGTTATTACGGAACAAATAATTCTATATCCAAATGAATTGGGTTAGGATTCTTTAATTCTGAATCTATTAAGAAATTTGAAAGTAGAGGACTTATATGGAATATATTATTAGTTTGCCAGGACTTCTCATAGCGATAATTTTTCACGAGCTGGCACATGGCCTTACTGCCTACTGGCTGGGAGACCCAACTGCAAAGAATGCCGGGAGACTAACGCTGAATCCCATCAAGCACATTGACCCGATGGGATTCATGTTTATGTTGATATTCAGGTTTGGATGGGCAAAAGCTGTACCCATTAATCCTAGTTACTTTAAGAATAGAAAAAGGGATACAATACTGGTTTCCATTGCAGGGGTAACCACCAACTTTGTAATTGCAGTAATAACTGGTGCAATATTGGTACATGCACCAATAAGAAATGAAATTGTCGCACAGATGCTTGTAATAACCCTTTGGTACAATATAATGCTGGGAGTGTTCAATCTTATGCCCTTCCCGCCACTTGACGGATCAAAGGTAGTTGCCAGTCTCTTACCTGTTAAGATTGAGTACTTGTTTTACAAGTACGAAAAGTATTTTTACCTGATTCTTATTTTCCTTATAGCAACCAGGGGAATACAAAGAATACTTGGACCACTGGTGGATTTTGTATACAGTCTTATAATTAATTTGTTAATATAGGAGCATGCCATGAGCTATAATGTGAGTGTTGAGGTTTTTGAAGGTCCAATGGACCTATTGTTGAATCTTATAGATAAAAATGAAATAGATATATATGATATTCCCATCAATACGGTTACAGACCAGTTTGTTTCACAATTGAGAAAATGGGAGGACATGAACCTTGAAGTAGCCAGCGACTTTATTATCATGGCCGCTACATTGATTGAAATAAAATCTAAAATGCTGCTTCCTAAAGAGGTAGTTCTGATTGATGGAGAGGAAGTTCATCTTGATCCAAGAGAAGAACTTGTAATGCGCCTGATCGAATACAAGTTGTACAAGGACATTTCAGCAAGCTTAAAATCATCAGAAGATGTATACAGCAAAGTATATTACAAGCCACAGGAAGATGTCAGTGACTTCAGGGATCCATTTGAGGAATTAAACGCAGTGCAACTTAAGGATCTTGTCGATACATTACAAAATATCCTTCAAAGGCATAGATACAACAATCCTCAGGAGAATTTCTTTGAGATCAGAAGAGAGGAAGTAAGCCTTGAAGAATGTACCAGGTATATAGAAGACCAGCTTAAAATCAACGGAAAAGTCAGATTCAGCGATATAATCACTGCACAAGCATCAAGATCAAGAATAATCGCTTACTTTTTATCATTACTGGAGCTAATGAGAACAAGATTCATATTTGTTAGACAAAATGACAGCTTTTCAGATTTGATTATTGAGATGAGAGGAATATAGTTCATGGACAAACGAGAGATGAAATCTATAATTGAAGGCTTGCTTTTTACTTTTGGAGAGCCTATTGAGTGCAATGAGGTAGCAAAGGTTCTTGGAGTTCCAAATAAGGAAGTCCTTTCAATTCTATTGGAAATGAAAGATGAGTTCGACTTTAACCGTCGAGGAATCCGAATCATAAGATTTAATAATTCTTTCCAATTGGGCACCAGACCTGAGCACCATGAGTGGATTAAGCAGATTGTTCAGGGAAGGAATACAAGATCATTGTCCAATGCAGCTTTGGAAACACTATCCATTGTCGCATATAAACAACCTGTCACAAAGGCTGATATTGATCATATAAGGGGAGTTAAAAGCGACAGAAGTCTGGAAACGCTTATTGGAAGACGCTTGGCAAAAGAAGTTGGCAAGTTGGATAAGCCTGGAAAACCAAACTTGTATGGTACTACAGATGAGTTTTTAAGATACTTTGGGCTTGAATCTTTAAAGGAACTGCCACCGATAGATGATTTTAGAATAGAAGAATTAGAAGAAGAATAGAGGAGTTTTGATATGAAGGATAAACCAATAAGATTACAAAAATTCATGGCCATGAGTGGTGTAGCTTCAAGAAGAGCATCAGAGGAGCTTATCAAGGAAGGCAAGGTTTCAGTAAACGGCAATATAGTCACTGAGATGGGTATTACAGTAATACCCGGCAAAGACAAGGTTAAGGTTGATGGGATGAACATTAAACCTGAAAGCAACAAGGTCTATGTAATCCTTAACAAGCCAGTGGGGATTGTTACAAGTGTAAAGGATGAAAAGGGTAGAACAGTCGTGACTGACCTGATTGAAGAGGTTGAAGAACGAATTTATCCTGTTGGTAGACTTGACGCAGATACAAGTGGTTTGGTTCTCCTGACCAACGATGGAGAGCTTGCATTTAAATTGACTCATCCAAGCAAAATGGTCTATAAGAGGTATATCGCAATTGTTGAAGGGTTACCAAACAAGGCAGAACTTGAAAGGTTGAGAAATGGTATTAAACTGGAGGGTAGAATGACTGCACCTGCCAAGGTAAAGATACTAAAAAACTTTGGAGAAGACTCCATTTTGGATATACAGATTCACGAAGGTAGAAATAGACAAGTAAAAAAAATGTGCGAAACAATAAACCATCCTGTTAAGAAGCTCAAGAGAATTTCCTTTGGAGAGATTGAACTCGGAGGTTTGGAATCAGGAAACTGGAGATACCTTAACGATGAAGAACTGGACTATATAAAATCTCTTAAATAATTAGTTGCGTTCAACAAAATTTATTACAAATATTAAGAGGTGAATCGATGCTTAGTTTCAAAGATGTTTCAGATATTGATATGATAAAAAAATTTCTTCACAAGAATGATATATGGGATAGATTCAGTCCAAAAGGTCTTTTTTTTGGAGCATTCAATGATGGAATTCTCTTTGGAACAACTCAGATTGTACTTGAAGATGGTAAGGCTTACGTGCAGTATATCTACCTGGATGAAGAGTATAGAGGTCAGGGTTTAGGGAATGCCATGGTAAGGTCCCTGTTAAACAAACTCGAAATGAATGGTTTCCATATGGTTTATTCAAAGGTTGAGAACGAATATCTTGAAAAAATTGGGTTTTCTATGGATCGGGGCGAATATTACTGTGATCTGAAAATGATGTTTTCAGGTGGTTGTTCATGCTGTGAGGATAATCATCATGGATGATAGATTGAATAATGCAACACAATTAGTAGAAACATTGATGAAAAGCTTCGTTGTGGAAGGTCAAACTTGTCTTGATGCAACTGCTGGAAATGGTATGGATACAGTAACTCTTGCCAACTTGGTTGGAGATTGTGGCTTAGTATACAGTTTTGACATTCAGAAAGAAGCAATAAAAAATACAGAAGAGCTTCTAATAAGGAAAAATCTAAGGCACAGGGTTAATTTAATTGAGGATAGCCATGTAGACATTCAGGAATACATTGGCCACAAGATTGATTTTGTGGTATATAATCTGGGTTATCTTCCTGGGGGAGACAAAGCTATAAGGACAGATTCTAGTACTACATCAAAAAGTATAAAGAATGCTTTAGAAATAATGGCTCCCGGTGCTATAATGTTAATAACTTCATATAGAGGTCATGAAGGTGGACTTCTGGAGTATGAAGCAGTAAAAAAAATTACAGAAGGACTTGATCAGAAAAAATACAATGTGTTTGAGTTTAAGTTTATAAATCAAAAGAACAATCCACCTGTTACTATAGGGGTGGAAGTCAGAGGAGGTAAAACATGGCAAAGGTAAAGTTTATGGAGACGGCATTAAGAGATGCTCATCAGTCGCTTATAGCAACCAGAATGACTACTGAAGAGATGCTTCCAATAGCTGAAAAATTGGACAAGGTAGGTTATTACGCATTGGAAGTCTGGGGTGGAGCTACTTTTGATTCTTGCCTTAGATTCTTGAACGAGGATCCATGGGAAAGACTAAGAGAACTTAGAAAGGTATTTAAGAACACCAAGCTGCAAATGCTTTTACGAGGGCAGAATATTTTAGGATACAAGCATTATCCGGATGATGTAGTAGAGGAATTTGTAAAAAAGGCAATAGAGAACGGGATAGATATTGTAAGAATATTTGATGCACTTAACGATTTAAGAAATCTAGAAACATCAATCAAGGCTGTAAAAAAATATGGTGGCCATGCCCAGGGAGCAATTTCCTATACAGTAAGTCCTGTTCACAATAACAAGTACTATGTGAACCTTGCAAGGGATATGGTCCAAATGGGAGTTGATTCCATATGTATCAAGGACATGTCAGGAATTCTACTTCCTTATGTGGCATATGATCTTGTAAAGGATTTAAAAGTTGCTGTTGAAGTTCCAATAGAAGTGCACTCTCACTTTACAAGCGGAATAGCAAATTTATCTTATCTTAAAGCAATTGAAGCAGGTGCTGATATTATAGATACTGCTATATCACCTCTTGGCAATGGAACCAGCCAGCCTGCAACGGAGCCTATGATTGCAGCATTGGAAGGTACTGAGTATTATCCAGACATTGATTTTGATCTGCTTCTTGAAGTTTCTGAGTACTTCAAGGGACTTAGGGACAAATACATGAAAGCTGGATTGCTGGATCCAAAGGTTCTGAATGTGGATGTCAATACACTAAAATACCAGGTACCCGGAGGTATGCTGTCAAACCTCGTATCCCAATTGAAAGCTCAAGGGAAAGAGGAGCTCTATGATGAGGTTTTGAAAGAGATTCCAAAAGTAAGGGAAGAATTGGGATTTCCACCACTTGTAACACCAATGAGTCAGATGGTAGGAACTACTGCTCTCTTCAATGTTATCACAGGTGAGAGATATAAAATGGTCCCAACAGAAACCAAGAATTATGTAAAAGGACTGTATGGTAGACCACCAAAGCCAATCTCAGATGAAATAAGAAAAAAAATAATCGGAGATGATGAGGTGTTTGAGGGAAGGCCTGCTGATATGCTGGAACCACAGTTGGATAATTATAGAAATGAAATCAGGGAATATATTGAACAGGATGAAGATGTTTTAAGTTATGCATTATTTCCACAAGTTGCTATACCATTTTTTAAGCAGCGTCTGGCAGCCAAGTATAAGATTGAAACAGATCTACTTGATCAGGAAAATCAAACACATCCGGTTTAAAAGTCAATTCAATGAATGAGTAAACAAATATAAAACAAGCCCAATTGACATATCATAGTCAAAAGGGCTTGTTTTTTTGTCTAATAGTGAGTATTACTAAAAAAAAAATGAATTCTAATGTCCATATATTCAATCGTTTGAAAGCAAACTTGCAAAAAATATTAGAAGATGGTAAATTATGAAATAAATCTTGCAAAACACTCATTACTTTGTTATTATTTAGTTAAGCAAACAAGTTACCTATAGGAGGGAAAAAGATGCCAGATAAGAAGGAAAAAATCGTTACCGTTGAAAAAGAATGGTGCAAGGGCTGTGGCATTTGCGTAGCATATTGTCCCAAAAGTGTTCTTGCTTTGAAAGATGGTAAAGTTGAGATTGTGGATCTGGAAGCATGCATAAAGTGTGGCCAATGTGAATTGCGTTGTCCGGATTATGCAATTTACTTAAGGGAGGAATAGTAATGACTGTAAAATTAATGCAGGGTAATGAAGCCTGCGTCGCCGGAGCACTTAAGGCTGGAATGAAGTTTTATGCAGGTTATCCTATTACACCTTCTACTGAAATTGCTGAATTATCAGCTGAAGGTTTACCAAAAGTAGGAGGAAAATTCATACAGATGGAAGATGAAATTGCTGGTATTGCAGCAACACTTGGAGGGTCATTGGCTGGTCTAAAATCCATGACTGCAACTTCAGGTCCGGGATTTAGTCTTAAGCAGGAAAACATCGGGTATGGCATAATAACTGAAACACCATGTGTAATAGTCAATGTTCAAAGAAGTGGCCCAAGTACTGGCCTTCCAACATCACCTGCTCAAGGAGACATAATGCAGGCTCGCTGGGGAACGCATGGCGACCATTCGATAATTGTACTTTATCCATCATCAGTAAAAGAAATTTACTACACGACAATACGAGCTTTTAATCTGGCTGAAAAATATAGAACACCTGTAATACTGCTATTGGATGAAATAATTGGTCACATGAGAGAAAAAATTGAAATACCTGAAAATGACGATGTTGAAATAATAGACAGAAAAAGACCTACTTCCTCACCCTCAGAATACAAGGCATTTAAAGTACAGGATGGAGACATTGTCCCTGAAATGGCTGCTTTTGGTGAAGGCTACAGATACCACGTAACTGGACTAGTTCACGATGAGACAGGATTTCCATCAGGCAATGAACTAGTTGCTGATAAACTTCTTAACAGACTAATTGATAAAATTGAGAATAATAAAGAAGATATAGTAACTTACGAGGAATACTTGTTGGATGATGCTGAAATAGCAATCGTTTCCTTTGGATCTATTGCCAGGTCTGCTAAAACTTCGGTTGATTCATTGAGGAGTCAAGGATATAAGGTTGGCCTATTCAGACCGATTACGATTTGGCCTTCAGCTGAGGAACAACTGAAAGAACTTGGTAAGAAAATGAAAAAGATATTCGTAGTTGAGTTGAATGCTGGCCAGTATTTCCTGGAAGTTGACCGAATTGCTGGAAAGCATACAAAGGTAAATAAATTTGGCAAAATTAATGGAGATATTATCACTCCTGAAGAAATTGTAGCAGTTGTGAAGGAGGATCAAAATGCCTAGTGAATTAGTAAACAAGTATTTTAGAACCGAGAATTTACCTCATATCTGGTGTCCTGGCTGCGGTAATGGAATTGTTACTAGGGCATTGGTAAAAGCTATTGACACACTTGGGCTTGATAAGGACAAGGTCTGTATTGTATCGGGGATAGGTTGTTCATCAAGAGCACCTGGTTATTTGGACTTTAATACTCTTCATACTACTCACGGAAGAGCACTTGCATTTGCAACTGGTGTCAAGATGGCAAATCCTGAGCTTAAAGTTATTGTAGTTACTGGAGATGGAGACTCTTCAGCAATCGGAGGAAATCATCTTATACATGCTGCAAGAAGAAATATTGACATAACGACAATCGTCTTTAATAATAATACTTACGGAATGACTGGAGGACAGTTCTCACCAACAACACCGACTGGAGACAAGGGAACGACTGCTCCTTATGGAAGTGTGGACCCAAACTTTGATCTTTGCAATCTTGCAAAAGCAGCCGGAGCATCATATGTTGCAAGGGGTACAGTTTTTGCTGCGAATATGCTCGAAAAAAATATAATCTCAGGCATAGAGAACAAAGGATTCTCGTTTATTGAGGCTATGTCAACATGCCCAACCTACTACGGCAGAAAAAACAAAAAAGGTACTGCTGTTGATATGACAACTTATCTTAAGGAAAGCGCCATAAACAAAGTTGCCTGGGATAAACTGCCTGATGAGAAGAAGGAAGGGAAATTTGTAATTGGCGAGCTACACAATATAGAGAGACCAGAGTATACTGAAGAATACGACAAGCTTATCACATCTGTAAGGAGGGAGGGCTAATATGAAACGTTGGGAATTGAGGTTTTCAGGTGCCGGTGGTCAAGGTTTGATTACAGGGGGAATAATTCTAGCTGAGGCAGCCATTCTAGATGGTAAAAATGCCCTGCAGTCACAATCCTACGGACCAGAGGCAAGAGGTGGGGCCAGTAAGGCTGAAGTTATAATAAGTGATGAAGAAATTTCTTTTCCAAAGGTAGGACGTTGTGATTTGCTGTTATCATTGACACAACTTTCCTGTGATAAATATCTGGAAACGCTCAAGCCAGGAGGAATTCTTGTAATCGATGATTCAGTTGTGACGCCAGAAAGAGATGATATTCAAATTTTTAGCATCCCAATACTTTCAACAGCCACTACAAAGCTTGGCAAACCAATGGTGGCAAATATAGTTGCTCTAGGTGCAATTTATAGTATTACTAACATAGTTTCTCAGGAATCCCTGCAAAATGCTGTTCTTTCAAGGGTGCCAAAGGGAACTGAAGAATTGAACAAGTTAGCTCTAAAAGAGGGGTATGAACTTGTCAAGTAGAAAGGTTGTTGTCTGATGGTGCAAAATCAAAATGTAATACAGAATATTCAGGATAACTATTCTAGACTGAGCAAGGGTCAGAAGATTATTGCTGAATATATGATTAATCATTATGACAAGGCAGCATTTATGACTGCTGCAAGTCTTGGTATGAATCTGAACATAAGTGAATCAACAGTTGTTAGATTTGCCAATGCGCTGGGGTATTCGGGCTATAAGGAACTGCAAAGAGAACTTCAGGAGCTAATCAGAAATAAGCTTACTACGGTTCAGAGGTTGAACCTGTCTGAAGATTATTCAAAAACTCAGAATTCCATTGCAAAAGTAATGGAAAAGGATGTGGAGAATCTTAGAAAGACTCTTTCAGAAATTGATTTTGACAAGTTTTATAATGCAGTTGACATGACTTTAAAGGCTAAACAAATTTATATTATGGGTCTTAGGAGTTCTTCATTTTTATCTGGATACATGGCATTTTACATGAGCTTCATATTTGATAATGTAAGACTTGTACAGCCAGGAGCCAACGATATATTCGAGCAGCTTGCCAAGGTAAAGGAAGAGGATATTATTATATGTCTAACATATCCAAGGTATTCAAAGAGAACACTTGAAGCATTGGAGTATTCTAAAAATAAGGGTTGTAGAGTGATTAGTTTTACAGATAGTCTTATTTCACCTGCTTCGGACAATTCAGATATCAGTATTATTGCAAGAAGTGACATGTTATCATTCGTGGATTCACTGGTTGCTCCAATGAGTTTGATTAACGCATTTATAATTGCTTTGGGCAGCGAGAAGAAGGAAGATATTACTCCATATTTTGAAGAGTTGGAGCATGTTTGGAAAACTTACAGTATATACGATCAGAATAGTTTATAAACATAATTTGTAGCTTATTAAATCCGTTGTGTTAAACGCAACGGATTTTTTATGTCGACTATATAATGAATGGAATAAATATCATAGATAATATTATCATAAATGATAAGCAATTATTTTGATTTTGTGTTATGATTCTTTTAATGAGGGTTTCTAAGGAGAGGATTTTTTTGAAATTAAAGGTTGGAATTATAGGAGGTGGACCGGCAGGGATTATGGCTGCTGGAGCTGCTTCAAATAACGGACATGATGTAGTCTTGATTGAAAAGAACGATCAGTTGGGTAAAAAATTGTTTATAACTGGTAAAGGAAGGTGCAATATCACAAATGCTGCACCCATTGAGGAATTTTTTGATAATCTGGTTACAAACAAAAATTTCCTGTATAGCAGTCTATATACTTTTGATAATAATGCCATAATGGAATTGCTTCAAAAGTATGGTTTAAAGTTAAAGATTGAAAGAGGAAACAGAGTATTTCCAGAAACTGACAAATCAAGCGATGTAATAAAAGCATTTAAAAAGTATCTGAATGATACAGGCGTTAATATTAAACTGAATTCAATTGTTACTCACATAAAGTTTGATGGCAAGAGTTTCACAGTGTTCATTAAGGATAAGGAAAGTTATCAATTTGACAAGCTGATTATAACAACAGGAGGAAAGAGTTATCCCGCTACCGGATCAACAGGTGATGGATACTTGTTTGCAAAGTCTCTGGGACATACTGTCACAGATTTAAGACCAAGCCTTGTACCTATTGAGCTAAATGATTCGTGGATTAATGATTTAATGGGTTTGTCATTGCGTAATGTTTCCTTGACTGCTTTTTCTGGTAAAAAGGAAGTTCACAGTGAATTTGGAGAAATGATATTTACGCATTACGGAATATCAGGACCAATTGTACTTTCAATAAGCAATTATATCAATAGTATCAAATCCAAACTTCGACTAGCTCTGGACCTTAAGCCAGCGCTTGTAAGAGAGAAGCTGGATGCCAGGATTGTTAGAGATTTCGAAGAATATAGCAATAAACAGCTTAAGAATGCTTTAAATGATCTCTTGCCACAAAAGCTTATTCCTTGGGTTATCGAAGCATCTGGGATTTATCCTGAAAAAGTAGTTCACCAGATAACCAGAGAAGAAAGAGAGCGACTTGTTGAAGCGTTAAAAAATTTCCCACTTCATTTCAAGGGATTCAGACCGATTGAAGAAGGGATAGTTACTTCAGGAGGAATCAATGTAAAGGAAATCAATCCATCTACAATGGAGTCAAAAATTATTCCTGGTTTATTCTTTGCAGGGGAGATTATTGACATTGATGCACTTACGGGGGGATATAATCTTCAAATAGCTTATTCAACCGGATATTTGGCCGGAATAAATGTATAAATAACTTGTTTATATTGCGCTTTTATTATATAATTAATAGGAGAGTTTGTAGAATTGTAGTATATAAGAGGGCTATTACTGTAGATAAGAATCCATTGTCATATTCGGGAATGGATCATGAGGAAGATTGACGACGAAACCATCTAAAATGGATAAGGTTATCAGCATGATTTTTTCTGCTACAATATATCCGGACCGAGTCTAACTCTGGAAACTGATTTCTGGAGATGTCAATAGTCTTAGACCTGAAAAGCTACTTGATTGCAAGCCACCTCGCGGTGGTTATTCTTTTTTATATGGAGGCAGATTATGGCTAGGCATTATTCTATTGCAATAGACGGACCTGCTGGAGCTGGAAAGAGCACAGTGGCTAAAATTGTGGCTAAGAAATTGAACTTTGAATATATTGATACAGGAGCCATGTACAGAGCTTATACACTAAAAGTACTACAAAACAATCTAGATCCTAAAAATCAGAATGAGGTGAAATCTCTTCTTGATTCTACTGATATATACTTCATAGACAATCATATTTATCTTGATGGTGAAATGGTTGATGATGAAATAAGAGACAATCGTATCAGTGATAATGTCTCTTACATTGCCAGCATCAAGGAAGTTAGATCAAAGATGGTATCACTTCAGCGAAAGATGGCGGAGAGAAAATCAGTGGTGATGGATGGCCGGGATATAACAACAGTTGTTCTGCCAAAAGCAGATTATAAGTTTTATGTCACGGCTTCGGTTGAGGAAAGAGGCAATAGAAGATATCTGGAGTTGATTAACAAGGGTGTTAAAAACATAACCCTCCAAAGTGTTATTGATGATATCAGAAGACGGGACGAAATTGACAGTACCAGAGAAGAGTCACCTCTTACAAGAACTGAGGATTCAGTACTTATTGATACAACCGAGCTTAGCATCGAAGAAACAGTTGACATGATTATCGACCTTGTAAAGGGGGGAGAATAGGATTGTTTTATTCATTGGTAAAGGCTATTGCCTTTGTGGTTTTCAACTTTGTTTTTAGAATTAAAGTTAAAGGCAAAGAGCAAATTCCAGTAAGTGGCAGGCTTGTGCTTTGCTCCAATCATAAAAGCAATTGGGACCCACTGATTTTAGCATCAGTATTCCCAAGGAAAATTGCGTGGATGGGAAAAAAGGAGCTTTTCGATAATAAATTACTTAAAGCACCACTAACCTGGCTTGGAGTATTTCCAGTAGACAGGCAGGTAGCTGATATTTCTGCTGTAAAAACTGCATTAAGATTATTGAAGGCAGAAAAGGTACTGGGAATCTTTCCTGAGGGAACCAGGGTAAAGGAATTTGACCCTAACAATGCAAAGGCAGGAGTAGCTTTATTGGCAATGAAATCAAAGGCACCCGTTTTACCGGTTTATATCGAGGGTAGTTATAAATTGTTCAGTATATTAAGTATTACTATCGGTGAACCTTTAGAGTATCACAAGGAGTACACTGGCAAGCTGGGCAATGAGGAATATAGCAATATAAGCCAGGAAATTCTGGCTAAGATATATAAGTTGGGAGGCTAAGAATTGGAAATTATATTGGCTGAGAATGCAGGATTCTGTTTCGGTGTAGACAGAGCAGTCAAAATGACAGATAATGAATTGTCCCAGAATGGATTAAAGGTATATTCTTATGGACCATTGATTCATAACCCACAGGCTGTAAAGTCACTGGAAGACAAAGGACTTAAGACAGTTGATGACTTCTCAGAGATTCCTGAAGGAAGAATAATAGTAAGATCTCACGGTGTCCCTAAAGATGTCATTAAAGAGATTGAGGAATCAGAATTACACTTGGTTGACTGCACATGTCCGTATGTAAGTGCAGTCCACAAGAGAGTAGAAGATTACTTTTCCAAGGGCTATAACATAGTAATAATTGGAGACAGTGAGCATCCAGAAGTAATTGGTATAAATGGCTGGTGTGAAAACAGAGCATATATTGTCAATAGCCGGGATGAAGCTTTTGAGTTACCAAGTATGGACAAGTCCTGTGTTGTATCACAAACAACAAATAGACTTGATAAATTTATTGAGCTTAGTGGAATAGTAGAAGAAAAATCAGATGAGGTTGTTTTATTCAACACCATTTGCAATGCTACTAAACTGAGGCAGGAAGCTGCTGAAGATGTATCAAAAAAAGCCGATGCAATGATAGTAATTGGTGGAAAACACAGTTCTAATACAATCAAGTTGGTTGAAATTAGCAGTAAATACTGCAAAAATGTATTTCATATAGAAACTATTGAAGAATTAGCTTTACAAGAGCTACAAAATTTTAATACAATAGGTATAACCGCAGGTGCTTCAACACCTGATTGGATAATTAAGGAGGCTGTTAAGGTAATGGAGAATTATAATCAAGATGAAATGATGGAAGCAATTGAGAGTTCCTTTAAAAGGGTCAACAGAGGAGACGTTCTGAAAGGAACAGTACTTTATGTAACAAACAATGAGGTAATGGTTAACATCAACTACAAGAGTGATGGAATTATTGTTAAAAGCGAGATGACAAAAGAATCAGATGCTAATCCTAAAGAGCTTTTTAGTGTAGGAGATGAAATTGACGTATATGTAATGAAACTTGATGATGGTGAGGGTAATGTTGTACTTTCAGCTAAAAGGGTTGACTTTATAAAAGACTGGGAAGTTCTTGAAGAATCTTACAAAGAAGAAGAAATTCTGGAAGTTAAAGTTTTAAATGCAGTAAAAGGTGGGCTTACAGTTCTTGTCAATGGTGTGAATGGATTTATGCCTGCATCACAAATTTCAATGAATTATGTGTCAGATCTTAATCAATTCAAGGGACAGACTTTAAGTGCAAAAATTATAGATTTCGATATTCAAAAGAGACGGATGATATTATCAAGAAAAGCTGTTGAAAAAGTTGAAGTAGAGAAGAAGAGAGCTGAGCTTTGGGAGACAATCGAAGAAGGAAAAACTCTTACAGGAGTTGTTCAAAGACTTACTGATTTCGGTGCATTTGTTGATCTTGGAGGAATTGATGGACTTATTCACATTTCAGACCTTGCTTGGTTCAGAGTTAAGCATCCTTCAGAAGTGTTGAAAGAAGGAGATAATGTAGAAGTTAAAGTTCTTGCTTTTGACAAAGAGAAGAACAGAATATCACTTGGACTTAAGCAAACTACAGAAGAGCCATGGATAGTGTTCCTTAAGGAATACAAGGTTGGAGATGTTATCGATGGTGAAGTAGTTAATATTCTTGACTTTGGTGCATTCGTCAGAGTAATTAAGGGAGTTGACGGACTTCTTCACGTATCACAGATTTCAAAGGACCATGTTGAAAAACCTTCGGATGTATTAAAGGTTGGAGATAAGGTTACTGTAAGGATTACAGAAATTAACGAAGCTGACAAAAAAATAAGTCTTAGCGCAAAAGATGCTGAAGAGACTGAAGAGACTGAAGAGACTGAAGAAACATCAGTAGAAACTTCTGAAGAAACTCCTGCTGTTGAGAAAGAAGAAGCTGAAGAAGCTTATGATGCTGGAGATTTCAATACATCTGTTGAAGAGCTTACAAAAGAAGACTAATATTAGACAATTTTATTATTCGAAATGGGTTAAATTAAATTTTAACCCATTTTTTTGAAGATAATAGGGAGGTTAATAGATGAATACCAAAGAATTTCTGGAGTTATTGTCCAATGGTAACGGAGTCTCAGGTTTTGAATTTAACCTTAAGGAAACTATAATGGATGCATTTAGCCAATATACGGATTCCATCACTGTAGACAAACTAGGTAATATAATTGCCCACAAAAAAGGGACGGGAAATGGTGATGTTAAGATCCTGATGGCAGCTCATATGGATGAGATAGGCTTCATGGTCAAGGATATTGATAAGAAGGGGTTTATTCATTTTACAAATATAGGAGGAATAGACCCAAGAACCATTCTTGCCCAGGAAGTTAGGATTCATGGTAAAAAAGACATTAGGGGAGTAATCGGTTCAAAACCACCTCATTTGCAAGAAGAATCAGAAAAGGATAAATCAATAAAAATGGAAGATATGATAATCGATACAGGCTTTGACAAGGATGGAGTGTCTGAATTTGTATCAATAGGAGATTCGATTACAGTAGACAGAAAGATGAAATCTCTCCTTAATAATAGAGTAACAGGAAAAGCTATGGATGACAGGGCAGGTGTGGCTGCGCTTTTTGAAACCATGGTTGAGTTGTCTAAGATAAAACACTATGCAGATATATATTTTGTTGCCACTATCCAGGAGGAAGTAACAATGGCTGGAGCCTTGACTGCAACATACGGTATAAATCCTGATATTGGAATTGCTGTGGATGTTGGATTTGGAAGAACCCCTGAGCTGAATAACTCTAATTCAATAGAGATGGGCAAAGGTCCTGGAGTTACACTGGGTGGGAATATTCATCCGGGACTTCGGAAAAGACTTGTATCTGTGGCTGGAGATTATAATATTCCGGTGCAGACCAATGTGTGGCCAGGTCCAACTGGTACTGATGCAAGGGCAATGCAGATTACAAGGGACGGAGTGCCAGCTTTAGTATTATCCATACCTTTAAGGTACATGCACACATCGGTTGAAGTACTGGATCTTAATGATGTGTCACACACTGCTAAACTGCTCGCTTTCTTCGGTGCATCCATATTGGAAAATGAATTGGAGGGATTACTATGTTTCTAAAAGAACTAACTGAAGCCTCCGGTGTATCAGGCAACGAAAAAGAAGTAAGAGATTTTATCAAAAAAGCCCTGGAAGGTTATGTAGATGAAATTAAAGTCGATAGAATAGGAAATCTTATTGTCCATAAGAAAGCCAGCAATTCAAGTGGTAGAAAACTTATGATAGCTGCACATATGGACGAAATTGGATTGATGGTAAAGGATATTGATTCATCTGGCTTGATAAAGTTCATGCCTGTTGGAGGGATTGACAAGAGAATACTTGTATCAAAAGCAGTTACCATTGGAGATAAAAAACTACCTGGAGTTATTGGTGCTAAGCCCATACATCTTCAAAAGAAAAATGAATGGTCGAAGGTACTCGATATCGATGATCTATATATAGATATTGGAACATCATCAAAGGAAGATACTGAAAAGCATGTATCAATTGGAGATTATGTAGCTTTTGATACTGAATACGATGAAATTGGAGATGGGATTATTAAGGCAAAATCCCTTGATGACAGAGTAGGATGTTCAATACTTTTAGATATATTGAGATCAGATGTTGATGCTGATATTTACGGTGCTTTTACAGTAATGGAGGAAGTCGGACTTGTGGGAGCAGGACCAGCAGCGTATCAAATAAAACCAGATGTTGCAATAGTACTGGAAGGAACAATATGCTATGAAACAGATGATTTGGACTCACACCAAATGCCAACAAAACTTGGCGAAGGACCTGCAATTTCATTGATAGACAGAACTACAGTTTACAATAGAGACTTAAGAGATGAGATTATTCGTATTGCTGAAGCAAACAATATACCATATCAGTACAGAAAAACAGCCATGGGTGGAAATGACTCTGGTAAAATTCATATTTCAGGTACTGGATGTGCTACTGCTGGAATATCAGTACCAACAAGATATATTCACAGTCCTTTGTCTGTTATAAGCAGAGCAGACTATGACAACACATACAGGCTGGTATTATCTTTGATTGAAGAATTCAAGAAAGGGGCAATATAAATGGATTTTAATGTTGATTTACTACAAAAATTAGTGTCAGTATACGGACCATCAGGAGATGAGTCATTAATAAGTGCTACAATCCGTCAGGAAATTTCAGAATATGTTGATGAAATAACTACTGATGCCCTTGGGAATCTAATAGCAAGAAAAAGAGGCAGTGGGAAAAAAATAATGGTTTCTGCTCATATGGATCAGATAGGTTTTATTGTAACTGATATTGATAAGGAAGGATTCTTGAGATTTGGAAACGTGGGAGGTATATCTCCTGATATAAGTTTAAGTCAGAGGGTAATTTTTAAGAATGGAACTGTAGGAGCAATCTTCTCAGAACCAATAGAAAAGTCTTCTGAAAGAAAACTAGAAAATATGTATATTGATATTGGTGCCAAGAATAAGGAATCGGCAGAAAAACTGGTAAATGTAGGAGATATGTGTATCTATTACAGTCCATTTGCGAGTAATGAGAATGTTGTTTTTACTCCATATCTTGATGATAGAGCAGGATGCTTTGTTGCAATTGAGGCGTTGAAAAGACTACCCAATACAGAAAATGACGTTTATTTTGTATTTTCTGTTCAGGAAGAAGTTGGATTAAGAGGTGCAAGAACCGCTGCTTATGGTATAGAGCCTGATTTTGGAATAGCTGTAGATGTAACTGCTCATGGAGATACACCAAAGGCTAAGAGATTTGCAATAGGACTCCATAAGGGTGCAGCCATCAAAGTTAAAGACAATTCGATAATAACTCATCCATCTGTCAGGAATGTATTGATAGAAATTGCCAAGGAAAAAAATATTCCTTATCAATTGGAAGTTCTGGAATTCGGAGGAACGGATTCAGGTGCAATTCATATTTCAAAAACTGGAGTTCCTTCAGGAGTGATTTCAATACCTACAAGATATGTGCATTCAACTGTTGAGATGGCTTCAAAAGAGGATATTGAAAGCAGCATAACCCTTTTGGAAGAATATTTGACAATGAAGCATTAGTTAGACAAGAATCATTGAAAAAATGAAAAGTCTGTTTGGTCCAGAATCAAGTATTGGTTTCTGTCAGCAGGCTTTTTATATTGAGATATGTTATAATTATGGTTAAAGCAATTGAAGAAAAGTAATAGCAAGGAGATATATAAAATGAAGAAATATCTTATTAATACATCTGGTTGTCAGGCTAATGAGCTGGATTCCGAAAAGATCTCATGGGTTTTGGATACAATTGGTTATGAGCCTACTGAAGACAAGGAGCAGGCTGATATTATACTATTTAATACCTGTGCTGTTAGAAAAAGTGCTGAGGACAAGGTTTTTGGTCAATTGGGAGAATTGAAAGAGCTTAAACGAAGAAAACCGAATGTGGTTCTAGGAATATGTGGATGCATGATGCAACGTGAAGACATCAGGGAATTCTTTTTATCAAAACACAAGCATATTGATCTGGTTTTTGGTACCAACAATATTCATAAGCTACCTCAATTGATATCCAGACAACTTGAAACAGGACAGACAATTATTGATATTGTCGAAGACACAAGGGAGATAGATGAGAGTATTGATGCACATAGAAAGTATTCATATAAAGCGTATGTTGATATAATGTATGGTTGTGACAACTATTGCACCTATTGTATTGTTCCGTATACAAGAGGCAGAGAGAGAAGCAGAGAACCTAAAGTAATACTTGATGAGGTGAAAAAGCTTGTCCAGTCAGGGGTAAAAGAGGTAACTTTGCTAGGTCAGAATGTCAATTCCTATGGAAGAACTCTATCAGTTGATTATAGTTTTCCTGATTTGTTAAGGGAAATAAATGAAATTGACGGAATCCAGCGAATTAGGTTTATGACATCACATCCAAAGGACTTCACACATGAGCTTATAAAGGCTTATATGGACTTAGACAAACTAAGCCCCCATCTACATCTTCCCGTGCAGTCAGGGAGCAACAGGATGCTTAAGCTGATGAATAGGAAGTATACTCGGGATGAATATCTCGAGAAGATCAAAACAATCAAGAACTTGGTACCCAATATCGCTATAACTACCGATATAATAGTTGGTTTTCCTGGTGAAACTGAGCAGGATTTCCAGGAAACATTGGATCTGGTTAAGGAAGTGGAATTTGATCTTGCTTATACATTTCTTTACTCAATAAGAGAAGGGACTACAGCAGCTAAGATGGAAAAACAAGTACCTGATAAGATTAAGCATGAAAGATTCCAAAGACTTCTGGATACACTTAATCCAATTGGATTAAAATTGAATCAGAAACTTCTTGGTACTGTTCAGAAAGTTTTGGTTGAAGCGGTAAGCAAGAATGACAATGAAGTGATGAGTGGAAGAACTGGAAGTGCCAAGCTTGTCCATTTTAAGGGTGGAGAAGAATTGATTGGGAAAATTGTCAGTGTAAGAATAGATAATGTAAAAACATTTACACTTGAGGGAATAATGATTGACTAGGAGGACCAAATGGCTACTCTAACTCCAATGATGCAACAATATGTAGACACTAAAGAAAAGTACAAGGATGCACTGCTTTTTTTCAGACTGGGCGATTTCTACGAAATGTTTTTTGAAGATGCAAAAACTGCTTCAAGAGAGCTTGAAATAGCGCTGACCAGCAGAGACTGCGGGCTTGATGAGAAAGCACCAATGTGTGGTGTGCCTCATCATGTTGCTGAAACATATATAACGAGACTTGTAGACCGAGGTTACAAGGTTGCTGTTTGTGAGCAAGTAGAAGACCCTGCTTTGGCAAAAGGCCTTGTAAAGCGTGAAGTTGTAAGGATAGTTACTCCTGGTACAATAATGGATGGTAGTCTTCTGGATGAAAAGTCAAATAATTTTTTGGCTAGTATATTTCTGGATGAGTACGGTGCTGGGTTATCATATGTTGATAATTCAACAGGAGAAATGTATACAACAGAGTTTATTGGTGAAGAGGAAAACAGTAGCAGATTTATACTGGATGAATTGGGGAAAATAATGCCCTCGGAAGTAGTCTGCAACGAAGGGTTAATTAGAAATAAAAAGCTAGTAACTGTAATTATGGATAAAATCAATCCTTATATTAATGCATTGGATGATTTATCAAATGATGTTGAAAACTATAATGAGTTAATAAGTGGATTCTTCAATGATAAAAACATTGAAATTGAAAGACTTAAAGAAAAAATATACTCTACAATATCATTAGGAAAATTATTGAACTATTTGAAGGATACTCAGTTCAATGCTGTTGACCATATCAAGGAGTTACAGTATTATGAGCCTGAACATTATATGCTTATGGATATAAACACAAGATCCAATCTTGAGATCCATGAAACTATGAGGTCTAAAGAAAAAAGAGGAGCACTTATTGGTATTCTAGATAAAACTCAAACTGCAATGGGTGGAAGATTGTTAAGAAAATGGCTTGAACAACCATTGCTGGATAAGAAACAGATTGAAAACAGACTAGATATGGTTGAGTTTATAAAGAATAATCCGTTCCATCTTGAAGAAATTAGAGATATTTTAAAAAACATATATGATATTGAAAGATTAATAAGCAAGATTTCAAATGGAAATTGCAGTGGTAGGGATATGGTAGCATTAAGACAATCAATTGAGAATATACCAGGACTTAAGGGTGTTCTTTTGGAAACAAATTTAAGTCAGTTTGTTAAACTTCAAGAGGATATGGATGACCTTATTGATATTCACACAATCTTAAATGATTCGCTGGGTGACAATCCACCTCTATCAGTAAAAGAAGGAGGAATAATCAAGGAAGGATACAATGAGTATCTTGATGATCTAAGGGCCAGCAAACTAAAGGGAAAGGAATGGTTGGCCAGACTTGAAGCTGAGGAAAGAAACCGCTCAGGCATAAAGACACTTAAAGTTGGCTTCAACAGAGTGATGGGATATTATATAGATATAAGAAAATCAAGTATAGACTCAGTGCCAGAAAATTATATTCGAAAACAAACTCTGGCAAACTCTGAAAGATATTATACAACCGAGCTTAAAGAAATTGAGGATAAAATTCTAGGCGCTGATGATAAGGCAATCCAGCTTGAATACGAATTGTTCCAGGAGATTCGTGAGATAATAAAGAAAGAAATTGAAAGACTTCAACGGACCAGCAAATTACTTGCTGTTTTGGATGTTGTATTGAGTCTTGCAATTGTTGCCAATGCAAATAACTTTACAAGACCAAGCTTGAATAGAAAAGGAATTATTGATATTGAAGAAGGAAGACATCCTGTTGTTGAAGCTACAATCAAACACCAGTTATTTGTACCAAATGACGCATATATGGATACAAGAGATGATATGGTTCATATAATTACCGGTCCCAATATGGCTGGAAAGTCGACTTTTATGAGACAGATAGCAATAATCGTTCTCCTTGCACAAATTGGTTCATTTGTTCCATCAAAACGAGCAGATATTGGAATAGTAGACAGGATTTTTACTAGAATTGGTGCTTCAGATAATTTATCTCAAGGTGAGAGTACATTTATGGTTGAAATGAACGAGGTTTCAAATATTCTTAGATTTGCTACCCCAAGAAGCCTAATAATCCTAGATGAGGTAGGAAGAGGAACGAGCACATATGACGGCCTCAGTATAGCTTGGGCTGTAGTGGAATATATATCAGATAAAATCAAGGCTAAAACTCTTTTTGCAACTCACTACCACGAACTAACTCAGTTGCAGACCAAGCTTAAAGGAGTAAAGAATTTTACTATTACTGCTGAAGAGCAGGGTGATGATATTATTTTTCTCAGAAAGATAGTTAAAGGTAGTACAAATCAGAGTTTTGGTATACAGGTTGCGAAACTTGCAGGAATTAGAAAAGAGGTAATTCAAAGGGCAAATGAGGTTTTGGCGACGATCGAAAACTCACATGATATTAATATGGATGAACCCGTACAAAAAAAGAACCAAAAGCAAATGAACCTAATGGATTACAGAAAAGACTTTTATATAGATCGAGTGAGAAATATTGACATAAACGGATTGACACCAATGGATGCCCTCAACACCCTCAACAATCTGGTAGATGATGCAAGAAAGCTTAAGGAGTGACTTTATGAGTAAAATCAAAGTACTGGATAATCTTACCATACAAAAAATAGCTGCAGGAGAAGTAATAGAAAGACCAGCATCTATTGTTAAGGAACTGATTGAAAACTCCATTGATGCAGGAGGGAGTCAAATTGTAATTGAGATTTCCGATGCCGGCAAAGACTTTATAAGGATAACCGATAATGGAGAAGGTATGGATGAATCGGATCTTAAGCTTGCTTTTGAAAGGCACACTACTTCCAAATTATTTTCGGTCGAGGACCTTGGGAAAATACTGACTATGGGATTTAGGGGAGAAGCACTATCAAGTATCTGTGCCGTTTCAAAGATTGAAGTCTTGACAAGACAAAAAGAAATGGATGCAGGTATTATGGGATTTGTTGAGGATGGTGTTCTTAAATCAATTACTCCAACTGGTGCACCAGTTGGTACTACTATGATAATAAGAAAGCTTTTTTACAATTTACCTGTGAGAAAAAGATTTATGAAAAGCAAGGTAGCAGAGGAAAATGCAATTACGGAAACAGTTACAAGACTTGCAGTGGGTAATCCAAGTATTTCATTTAAATACATTAAAGACAACAGAGTTATTTATATTACAACTGGGACAGGGAGTGTTAAAAATACAATACTTCAGCTATTAGGCAAGGAGCTGGCCTCAGGTTTGAAAAAGGTATCAATTTCCACTGAAGATTTTAAAATCGATGGTCACATTTCTGACAACAATCTCTACAGAAGCAATAGGCATCATCAGTACCTTTATGTAAATGGCAGATATGTTGTTGATTACAGACTTTCAAAAATAGTTGAAAAACAATATAATACCTTGATACCGATAAACAGATATCCTGTATTTGTACTATTTATTGAAATAGATCCATCAAATGTGGATGTAAATATTCATCCAACTAAACAGGAAATCAAGTTTACTAATGATACTAATATCTATCAGAAGCTGGAAGCTGCGTTGAGAAATAATATTGATTTCATTATGCGCATCCCTAATGTAGATTTAAAGCAAAAATTAAAAGCTGAAAAGGAAATTCATCCATCAATTTGGGATATTGAAAGCACTAATAATGATGTTTTAAAAGTTGAAAATGATAATGAAGATACTATCGATGAAAAAAGCATTGTATTTGTAGATTATTCTTCAAAAGGTCTAGAAATTGTTAGTGAATCTGATGGAGAATGGAAGGAAACTCAAGAAGAATACAACAAACCCAGGATTTCATTAACTTCTCTTAGAACTGTAGGGACAGCTTTTAAAACCTATATTATAACTGAGGATGTATCAGCTTCAAAGCTTTATATTATTGATCAGCATGCAGCCCATGAGCGAATTATGTACGAAAGGCTTCTTAAGGAATTTAAGAATGAGTCCATCCATGTACAACAACTTCTTCAGCCAGTTGTCTTGGATTTGGGCCAGACAGAACACAATACTGTAATGGATAATATTGAACATTTCAAGAAAATTGGATTTTTAGTGGAGGGTTTTGGAGACAAAAGCGTTATGCTCAGAGGTGTACCCCTTATTTTTGGAAGCCCTGACAACAAGAGATTATTTCTAGATTTGCTTGATCAAATGGATGAAAAGTTTTCATCAAGTTATGAAACAAGAATTGAAAAGATAATCAAGCTGGCATGTACAAGTGCAATTAAGGCAGGGGATAGTGTTGCGGATATTGAAGCAAATGCTCTTCTCAGTCAGCTGGAGGATTGCGATAATCCTTATACATGCCCACATGGCAGACCTACTATTATAGAAATGACAAGAAAGGAACTGGAGAAAAGGTTCCTCCGGGTTTTATAGGTGAGAATATGAAAGAAAAATTGATAATAATTACTGGTCCTACAGCTGTAGGTAAAACTGCTGTATCCATCGCTCTTGCCAAAGCAATGAATGGTGAAATAATATCAGCTGACTCAATGCAAATATACAAGTATATGGACATTGGTACAGCGAAAGTTACAAAAGAAGAAATGGAAGGTGTGGAGCATCACCTTATTGACTTTATTAACCCGGAAGAACAGTTTACCGTAGCTGATTATAAAGAAAATGCAACAAATTTAATAACATATCTTAACAATATGGGGAAATTGCCTATAATAATTGGCGGTACCGGACTTTACATCAACTCTCTGGTCTATGAGCTAAATTTTGTAGATGTCCCTCCAAACCAGAAGTTAAGGAATAAACTTGAAAATATTGCAGAAATACAAGGGAAAAAAGCATTGCTAGATATGTTATATGAAATTGATCCGGTTGCTGCTGAACGATATACAGAGAATGATATTCAAAGAATTGTAAGAGCAATTGAGATTACGACAATTTCCGGTAAGACATTTGATGAATATGGAAGTAACTTCAGGGTTGTAAATGATAAATATGATGTTCTGATTTATTGTCTTAATATGGACAGACAGAAGCTTTATGAAAGAATAGACAAAAGAGTGGATATAATGCTTGAGATGGGTTTGGTAGAAGAGGTAAAAAATCTTATGGATTCAGGATATGGGAAAGATCTGGTGTCCATGAAGGCAATTGGGTATAAACAGATTATGGAGTATCTTGATGGAGATGAAAGCTATGACGCGACGGTTGAAAAGATCAAGAAACTATCCAGAAACTATGCAAAGAGGCAGCTTACATGGTTCAGACGAGATAATCGGATAAAATGGCTAGATGTGGAGTTTTATAAAGACAAGGACGAACTTGTTGAATATTTAATAGAAGATATAAAGACGCATTTCCATTAAAAAGGGGGATATCCAAATGAAACAGGGTGTAAATTTGCAAGATCAGTTTCTTAATACGGCTAGACGTGAAGGAATTTTAATTACTGTTTTTCTTGTAAATGGCTATCAAATCAAAGGCTATGTGAAAGGATTTGACAGCTATACAATTGTATTGGATGCAGATGATAAACAGCAGCTTGTTTACAAACACGCCATATCTACAATTATTCCAAATACAGTTATAAACTTTGAGTATTAAAACTCGGTCTCTGGTGACAGGGACCTTGTTTATGAGAAAATTCATTTAGAATAAGGAGATAATATGAACAAGTTAACCATAAAATATTTATGTAAACAATATGATGTAAATCAAGAAGTTATTGAATTTGTTAACGATATGGAAGCCAGGGTAGAAAATAGATTTAAACCACTGGAAGAAATCAGAGAGTTCAATCAATATAAGGTTATCGGAGCTATGCAGGACAATAGACTTGGATCAACTGATTTTCACTGGACAACGGGTTATGGTTACGGTGATATTGGGAGGGAGAAGGTCGAGTCAATTTTTGCCGCTATTTTCAAAGCAGAGGCAGCACTTGTAAGACCTGCAATCGCATCAGGTACTCATGCTTTGAATCTCGTTCTATCGGGTATTTTACGTCCTGGGGATCAATTGCTTTATATAACAGGGACTCCATATGATACATTGCTGAAAGTTATTGGGAAGAAGGGAAGTGCTCCAGGAAGCCTAATGGACTATGGAGTGCTATATAATGAGGTCCCGCTTCTGAATAATGGCATAGATATTGAAAATGTTTTAAGAAGTATAAATAACTATACAAAAATAATTGCCATTCAAAGGTCGACTGGATATAGTGATAGACGGGCTCTTACAATAGACGAAATGGAGTCTGTAATTCACAGGATTAAGAAGGAATATCCAGATGTGATAATTATGGTGGATAATTGTTACGGAGAATTCCTGGATACAAGGGAACCAATTGAAGCTGGAGCAGACATTATTGCTGGATCTCTTATTAAGAATCCAGGAGGAGGACTAGCACTGTCTGGAGGCTATGCTGCCGGTAGAGAGGACTTAATTGACATAGTTGCCAACAGACTTACAGCACCTGGCTTAGGTAAGGATACAGGCCTTACATTTGGTACCACGCGAACTACACTGCAGGGTTTGTTTATGGCTCCACATGTAGTTGCTGAGGCAGTGAAAGGTGCCTTGCTGGTGGCTATGACATACAAGAGTCTTGGCTTTAATATTGTACCGAAACTTGATGACAAGAGAAGTGATATTATCCAGGGAATCGAATTCTTGACTGAAGAAAGGGTGAGTGAATTCTGTAAGGGTATACAGGCAGCATCGACTGTAGACTCATATGTAGTACCTGAAGCATGGGATATGCCTGGCTATGCTGATAGAATAATAATGGCTGCTGGTGGGTTTATTGAGGGTTCATCCATAGAACTAAGTGCTGATGGACCAATGAGGGAGCCATATTATGCATATTATCAGGGAGGTTTGACTTATGATCACTGTAAACTGGGTGTAATTAAATCACTTGATAATCTTTATAGAAAGAAGCTTGTAGATCTTGCTAGATAGGTAATTAAATACGGCATTGACAGTAATCTCTCTGTCAATGCCGTATCTTTTAATATTTTCTATAAAGACCTTTAATCTTACCTAATATTTGTACATCACGAGAATATATGGGCTCCATAAACTGGTTTTCAGGTTGGAGTCTTATTCTGTCCTTTTCCTTATAAAATCTTTTCACTGTAGCTTCTTCACCTAACAGAGCAACAACTATATCTCCGTCACGCGCATGGGATTGTTCTTTTACTAGAACAAGGTCTCCATCCATTATTCCAGCATCAATCATACTTTCACCCTGGATTTTAAGCATAAATACGTCGTCCCCTTCAGCCTCTTCCTGAGGGATGGGGTAGGTATCCTCAATATTCTCAACAGCAAGTATCGGAGCCCCTGCAGTAACTCGTCCCAATATTGGGACATCAACAGTTTTCTTTTTAATCATAGTCATGCCATCATCGTAATTGATAATTTCAATTGCTCTAGGTTTGGTGGCATCTTTACGAATATATCCTTTTGTTTCAAGAGTATTGAGATGTGCATGAACAGAAGAAGGGGACCGTAGGTTGACACCCTCGCAGATTTCTCTAACCGTAGGTGGATAACCTTTGTTTGCAGTTTCCCTTTTAATGTATAGTAAAATTTCGGTTTGCTTTTTGGATAGATTGTCGTACATTGAATTCACCTCACTGATATTGTAATGTACTGTTTAATCGATTATATCATAGTAAATAGGATAAATCAAACAAGAGTTCGATTTATTTATCAAAAAGCGTTGACATAGTACATATGTTCGTGTACAATATACTTAATCGAACAAACGTACTTATTGAATAGAGGGGTGTATACAATGAAGAGCAAGAGATATGTAATAGTAGATAGCAGACGTTTTTTCTTATTTATAACTTTGTTGATTACAGTTATTGCTTTGGTAATGTTTTCTGTAATGTCCATGAAAGGAGCATATTCAATGACTTCAGTAGAGCACTTCGAAGAATATTGGATTAAACAAGGAGATACTCTTTGGGATATTGCCGACAAATTTGCTCCTGAAGGTTATGATACTAGAAGATTCATATTTGATATAAAAGAACACAATAAAATGGAGACCAGCATGATTTATCAGGGTGATAAGTTGCTGATCCCCGTAGTTGCAGTAATGGATTAGGGGCTGAAAGGCCTCTTTTATTTATCTTTTAACCTGTTGGCTAGTGGATTGCTTTTAACTGCATCCCTAAGTCTTTCATCGTCTAGATGAGTATATATCTGAGTTGTTGATACAGATTCATGTCCAAGTATTTCCTGAAGAGCTCTAATATCAACATTTCCATATTTGTACATGAGGGTTGCTGCAGTATGTCTAAGCTTGTGAGTTGAATAAACATGTGGGTCCAGTCCAGATTTTTCAAGATACTTGTCTATCATATGCTGGATTGCACGATTGCTCAATCTTAGTTTTCTTTTGCTAAGGAACAAGGCTTTTTCACCTGGTAAAACAGGTCTAAGTTCCAAGTAATCATTGATAGCTTGAACACATGCATTGTTTAGGAAAATAGTTCTTTCCTTATTTCCTTTACCAATAACTGTTAAAGTGTCCTCGCCATTGATCTTATCGAGATCTATACTTGACAGTTCAGAAAGACGCAGGCCACAATTTAGAAATAACATGATAATGGCGTAATCTCTTGAGCGAAACAGCTCATTGGGGTTTAAGAGTATTGTATTAAGTAATTTTTCTGATTGGTCCAAGGTAAGATAGACAGGATGTCTGGCATCTGTTTTTGGAAACTCCAGGTATAGTGCAGGGTTCTTATCAAGCAGATTTACTCTTGCGTGAAGATATTTGAAGAAGGACCTGACAGAAGCAACCTTACGAGCTCTGGTAGAACTGGAGTTTGAACGTTTTTTATCAGTGTAGGAAATATAGGCATGCAAATCTTGAATTGTAACTCGTTTAATAACATCAAGATCGATGTCATCTATTTCAATATCATTGAACTCAATATCAGTATCCACAAGTTTGAATCTGATTTTTAAAAAACGTAAAAATGTACGCAGGTCAAAGTAGTATTCCTTAACGGTATTGGAGGAGGTACCTTTGATTGTTTCCATATAATCGAGATAATCTTCAAGCATTATTGGTATTTTCATAAAAATCCCTCTTTTTGCCATATTTTTGGTATATTAGTCACAAAATAGTTATTTTGTGACTAATAATATTTTACCACAAAGTTAGTTTTCATGCAATTAATTTATCTAATATTATTTTTCTTGTATCTGATTTGTTATTGCTTTAGCTTTTGCAAAAAATTCTAGGTCTTTAAACTCGATACGCACTATTAATAAATCGAACACATTTGTAGTTTGTCGTAAAAAAAATTTATCTTTGAAATGATTTATCCACTATTACTATATCGTTAATTTTTAAGTCGACTAAAACCTATTTATTTCATCAGAGTATCGGATGATCATGCTTATCCATGCTCAATTCAAGGCCTTATTGCCTTTGGGTGCTTCATTTAGGACATTTTGCACCAATTGCGATATATAAGCGTCTATAGGCTCGAATGAGGCACTTCAACACTTCAGACATGTAATCCTATTAATATTTAATTATAGGCACCTTATATCGCAATACAGAGCCTCGTTTTTATCTAGTTTCTTTCCAATGTCAACGCCGGATTTAAAATGATGGAATCGCCGGGTAGAAATTGACCCAAATGCCGGCTACTCATTCGCCGGTATCTCCATCGCCGGAATATCCGCCGGCGGCACTGACATTAGACCTGACTTTTGTCTTTGGCGAATTCTGTAAGAGTCACCACGGATATTTATCACATGTGCATGATGCAACAGTCGATCAAGGATAGCCGTTGCAATAACTGTATCACTCATCAGTTCTCCCCATTCGCTAAAGTACTTGTTGCTGGTAAGGACTATGCTACCTCTTTCATAACGAGAACAAATCAAGCGAAATAGAAGCTCTGCAGAGTGTCTGTCTAATTGCATGTATCCCACTTCATCCACTATTAGCAAATCTGGCTTCAGATAGACCTTCCATCTGCGTTCCAATTTACCCTGTTGTTCTGCCTTCTTAAGGTCTGCTATCAGTTGTGCTGTTGTTATGTAGTAGGAGGTCATTCCGCTCCTTAGAGCTTGCATCCCAAGACCTACTGCCAGATGGGTTTTTCCTACTCCAGGTGGTCCAAGAAACACTACATTTTCTGCTCTTTTTACAAATGCCAATGTAGACAATTCCTTTATTTGTCGGCTGTCAATACTAGGCTGAAAACTGTAGTCAAACTCCTCTAAGGTCTTTCTGTGAGGAAGCTTTGAAAGTTTTGTTCTGGTTTCTTCACTTCTTCTTTTTCTATCTGTGAGTTCTTCATTTAGAAGATCTGAAAGGAAGGTCAGATAAGTGAATTCCTTTTTTGCAGCTTCTTCTAGTTTGGCCTCAAGAATCTGACTTCCAACCTTAAGACCAAGCAGTTCCAAAGACTCATGGGCTTTTTCAATTTCAACCATTGGCCCTCACCCCCATAACTTCATCGTAGAAAGCCAAGGGTCTCTTATCTACAATCAATGTGTCTGATTTAATCCCATAAGCCATGGGGAATGCTACTCCCTCTTTTTCAGCAAGTCCTTGATACTGACCTCTTAAGAAGACTATTTTACCTGATGTGTGCTCTATCTTACGGCACAATATCCTGACTTCTCCGTCATAGACTTCAAAATTGCCTCTGATTGCTCTTACTCTAACTTCACGGTTGCTATATTGCCAATCTACTCCATATCTTACGCCATCATAGCTTACAAACCCATCTCGGGTGACTTTACGAGTTTCCCATCTGTAGTGGTCTCTTGTGGATGCCTCAGGCAGAGGTAGAAGTGGTTCTTTAGCAAGGGATTTTAATGGTATTTCTCCTGTTGTTCCGTGAATTTTACTGTCAACTTTCTTGCACCATTCGATTGCTTGGTTGTTCAAATCTTCAAGATCTATGAACTTTCTACCGGGTAGGAAATTATCTTTTACATAGTGAACCAGTCTTTCTACTTTACCTTTTGTCTGTGGTGTTCTTACTCTGCAAAGCTTTGGAACAAAGCCCATGTCTGCAGCGAATTCTGAAAACCTTGTATGAAAGATTGCTTTTCCTAATTCGACCCTTATTACTACTGTCTTCATATGGTCTGTCAGAACTGTTTCTGGAACGCCTCCGAAATACTCAAATGCATTAAGCATGCATCTCACAAGACTGTAGTAATCGCATCTCTTTGTGAATTCTACATATTTTGCTCTTGAATTGCCCATAATCATGATGAATGCAGGAGTTTTATGACTCTTTCCTTCGCCGTCTACATAGTGGACAATGCCCCAGTCCATCTGAGCCTGTTTTCCAGGGGGTGTCTCGTACCTTTCGACTGCTTTACGGGTATTTAGCGGCCGAAAAGGCTTTATGTAATCTTTGATAATGGTTATTCCACCGTTGTATCCTTTTTCTTGAAGCCTTTCAAAGATTACTGAGCAATTTAGTATCCCCTGCTTCATGTGATTTTCAATATCTTGCTTGAAAGGATCAAGTTTTGAGTGCTTAGTTTTTCCTGATAATCCATGCTTCAGAGTTTTTCCACGGTTATCAATGTATTTCTTTGCTGTGTTTTCTGATATGCCCAACTCCTTTGAGATGGCATAAGGGCTCTTGCCCTGGTCTGATTTTTCGCGTATCATAGTAATTAGCCCACTCCTTATCATTTAGTACCTCCATAAAAGTATTCGCCATACTTCTATGGTATTCATTTGGTAGGTGTGGGTCAATTCTTAACCGGCTTTTTGCTTCAATTATATCCCGGCGATGACACCAAATCAGAAATCACATTAAATTTCTCAAAATATTATTGCTGGGCGTAAAAAAAAGTAAAGCTGAAGTTTATTACTCCAACAATACCCTTTAATAACTTAATAATATAGTAGCTACGTAAGCGCACAATAATTGATGCCTAGTAAAATTAATGGAGATGATATCTTATCATCTCCATTAGCTATTTCTATTTACAGATTTCCTGGACCAGTGAATCCCATGGCATCATCATATCAAGGATGGTAGGATTTTCTTCAAAGCTTCTTCCGGGCAATCTAGATAATATGTACTCCAGGTATTTGTATGGATTTATACCGTTTGCTTTGGCTGTTTCCACCAAGGAATAAACACACGCACTTGAAGTTGCTCCTTGGGGACTGCCACAGAAGAGCCAGTTCTTTCTTCCTATGGTGAAGGGCTTGATGCTGTTTTCTGCTATGTTGTTTGAGATAACGCAGTTTCCGTCTTTTAGATATTCCTGCAGCTTGTCTTTGTGGTTTAGTGCATAGTTTAAAGCCTGGCCTATCTTTGATTTTGGCAGAACCTGCGATTTTGCTTTTTTTGCCCATGCAAAGAAGGCCTCCAGTACGGGCTTTTCATGTTCTAGTCTTTTCCGTTTTCTTTCTTCTTGTGGAAGGTCCTTAAACTTTTTCTCCCATTCAAAGAGCTTGTTGCAGTAGGCGATCCCCTTTGCAGGAAGTGTTCCCTCAGGAGTATTTAAGTCCTTTGGGCTTGCATCCACAAAGTATCGCCTTACATGTGCCCAGCACAGGCAATGGTTTATACCCTTTACCTTCTCATACCCTGAGTAGGCGTCTGTGTGCAGATACCCTGTAAATCCTTTTAGGAATTCCTTTGGGTAGTCTCCGGATCTTCCGGTCTCATACCTGAAGAGTCGGACTTGTTTTTTTGCGTTTGTGGATGTGCTGTACACCCACATGTATGATTTTGTAGTGTTTTTCTTCCCCGGTTCGTTCATAACCTGTACCGGTGTCTCGTCTGCATGTAGATACTTCTCCTTTAGGAGCTCTTCTCTGAGTTTGTTTTCAACTGGCATTAGCCATTGCTCCGAGGTTTTCAGTATCCAGTTGGCCATGGTGCTTCTGCTTAGGGGAAAGCCCATCATTTTCCACTCTTTTTCTTGCCTTTGCAGTGGAACTGACTGGACATACTTCTGATACATGGTCCATGCCACACTTGATGCTGTTGCATAGGAATGCTGCAACACAGGCTCAGGCGTATAGGGGTTAAATATCCCTGGCCTGTGCTCTTTCTTGCAGGTTTTGCATTCGTAGCTTTCCTGATATATATTTATGACGCTTATCTCTGCGGGTATGTATTTGATTTCTGAACGTAAAAACTTGTTGCCTACAACGGATAGACCACTTCCATCTATGGGGCAGGTCTGTTGTGTTTTGTCCAACTTGTATACCTGGTCTTGCTGAGGAAGGTCCTTAAAGAGGTCTTTTCTCCTGTAGCCTTTTCTGGTCCTTTTCACTGGCTCTTCAAAGGGTACCGGCTCAAGCACTGAATCGTCTGCTTCAACCTCTGCCTCGTTAAACAATTCCAATGCAAGTTCTCCAATCAGCAGCTGACCATCTATTGCTGATGTCTTTTCTGTCTTTCTTCCATAGAGTTTCTTGATGAGATACTCCATATTCTCATTAGTCCTTTTTAGCTCTTCTCTAAGGCCTTCTATGGTCTTGTTTTGGGATTCAATTGTATCTTGCAGGGTCTTTATCAGGGAGTTCTCATTCATTGGAATTTAGCCTTTCTTTTGTGTTTTTTCTATATCTAATTATACCATTTCCCGACTTCAAAAACAACTAAAAAAGGCTTGAAACTACGTATTTTTCAATAGTTTCAAGCCTTCATAATATTATCTTGTCTTCAACCTTTTGTATTGTTTTCTTCTGGTGTATGGACAGTCCTTCCATCAACCATCGGTACTGCTGTGGTGTCAGTTCCATGACTTCTGTATCATCTTTTGGCCAGCTGAATTTGCCACCTTCCAGTCTTTTATACATGAGGAGAAATCCATCTCCCTCCCATAGCAGGGCTTTTATCCTGTCTCTTTTTCTTCCACAGAAGAGGAAGATGCTCTTTTCAAAGGGGTCCAACTTGAAGTTGTTTGAGACGATTGCCGCTAGCCCATCTATCTGCTTTCTCATGTCAGTATGGCCGCATGCTATGTATATCTTTAGGAATCCCCCAAGATCTGCTAGCATAGGTTACCCAGTATCTTTAAAGTGTGCTCTAGTACCTTGATATCGGCTCCGTTACTGATTTCCAAAGAGAATGCTCCTGATTTAAGTACGGCACATGTAGTGTTTGTTGCTGGGGTACTCTGTTCTATATCCTTTACTGTTACCTGTGCAAATTGCGGGGAAGGAGTACCAAGATTGTTTCCTGCCAGTACCAGGGATTCATTCCTGACCACTCTTAGCCAGTAGTAGTATTTGCTGACTGGTATTGAATTTTCATCACACCATATTTTGACAGTTTTTCCGCTTCTTCTACACTCTGAAATCAGCTCACGCCAATCCATTACTTTTGCCTGATGATCTAAACTTCGCATATCCATAAAGTATCCCTCCTAAAGTGTTTGATAGTGTTTGTAACTTACAAACACTATCAAAGTCTATTCATGTCCATTTTCACACTTTAGAGGTAAGCGTATATTATAGTACACCTAGACATAGAAAAATCGCCCTAGCTAGCTGACAAATTTCAGCATGGTTAGGGCG
>NZ_JBMEMN010000023.1:0-50631 GCF_049310905.1 Gudongella sp. DL1XJH-153 | reverse complement strand
AAATAAAAAAAGTCTGAATCAATTCCATTCACAATGATTCAGACTCAACTATCTATTAACTTGCTGCAAAACTCCGGAACTTCCTCAGCATATGGAAAAAAACGATGTAAAATATGGAAACCCTGTTATAATAATATTACAGGGGGATGATTGATTATGAATTATATTGTAAACGCGTTTATAGAAATTCCAAAAGGAAGTAGCAACAAATATGAATACAACAAGGAATTCAAGGTTTTTGAACTGGACAGATCGCTTTTCTCACCCATGTTCTACCCGACAGACTACGGTTATATACCCGATACACTTGCAGAAGATGGCGACCCTATTGATATAATGGTACTTATTGCAAACCCTACATTCCCAGGATGTCTTGTACACGCAAGAGTAATTGGAATGTTTCTTATGAAGGATGAAAAAGGCAAAGATGAAAAAATCATAGCTGTACCACGAAATGATCCAAGATTTACTGAAATCGAGTCAATTGATGATTTAGGTGCACATATGAAGAAAGAATTTGAGCACTTTTTCTCGGAGTACAAAAGACTTGAAGAAAAAGAGGTAATTGTAAGCGGTTGGGCTGGGATAGAAGCAGCAATTGAATCTATAGAAAAATCAAGAATTGCATACAAAGAAGCCAAAGAAGCTTTAGAGTAATTGATATAGATTATCATTTACAACACCCTAATTCTATGTTATAATATTCATGGCTTAAAAAATTATCGCGGCAAATTTCTATATGGAGATGATAATTAATGGCTAACATGAATGGACCAAGATTTAAGCTAAGCAGAAGGCTTGGTTTGAATGTATACGGACATCCCAAGGCTATGGACAGAGCTATGAAAGGCACATCCAGAGCAGACAAAAAATTAACGGAATATGGACAACAATTACTTGAAAAGCAAAGGCTTAGGGCCTATTATGGCGTAATGGAGATACAATTTGTAAAGTATGTTGTCAAAGCTAAAAAAAGCGATGACCAAACTGGACATGCTCTAGTTAAAATTCTTGAATCAAGGCTTGACAATCTTGTTTACAGGTTGGGGATTGCCTCCTCTATCAGACAGGCAAGACAAATGGTAGTACATGGTCATATCCTTGTAAATGGTAGTAAAGTTGACATACCTTCTTATCTTTGTGAACCGGGAGACACAGTAAAGCTAAGGGAAAAATCAAAAAGTATTGAAATTTTCAAAGAGAATTTTGAGAATGCACTACCAAGTACTCTTCCTTATCTTACCAAGGATGCGAACAATTTCGGAGGAACCTTCGAGAGGCCTCCTGAAAGAGAAGAAGTCCCAATTGAAATCGAAGATCAGCTTGTGGTAGAATACTACTCAAAACTGATTTAAGAATATTTAAAGGAAGGCCTCACATAACTGAATGTGACCTTCCTTTTTTTCTTACTCCATATCCATCAACTTGGTCTTAACCAAATCAATAAGCAATTTGTAAATGAATACAGTCGATAATACGATAATCATTACGTATAACCCCAATACTACTGGTAATCCATAGTCTGGTAACAACAAATACCCAAGAAATGCTGCTCCGACTAAAAAAAGAGTCCCTATCGCCATAGATATCAATACATTTAGGTTCTGCTTCATAGCTTGCTGAGGGTTTGTCCATTCAATCATTGGTCTAATAATATCAATCGTCATGCCTATCATAGTCAAAGGAACACTTGCGGATATTCCTAACAATAGAATGATCATAATCTCAAATATATTCAGGGGAACAATAAAGAAAATCCCGCCTATTAAAAGTACACCACCTACAACTTGCAAAGCCACAGATGGCAGAGTTCTTCCTATAACCTGTGCTCTCGGGTCTATTGGAAGCGTCCTCTGTATCCACATATTTGTTCCCTCTCTTGAGAATGTTGTTGCTCCCAGTGCATTCAATACCCCAAATGAACCTATAACAGCGATGGATCCCAATACTAGTATTTCCCTGCTTTGAAGGATCATTTCCTTCATCGGTTCATAGGCCTCTCCACCAGTCACCATGGATATTACCAGTAGGATTGGCAGAATAACAACCCCTCCTACTGAGTTCATTAGGTATACAGGAGTTTTAATTATCATTAAGATTTCCTTCTTTGCAATTGCAATTATTGGGTTCCCGATTTTTAATACAGAAGATGTATCCAACTTCTTTCCTCTTCCTTTTGAAGCTGAAACTTCAATATTTCCAATAAGTCCATCAAAGAATATCTTTTCTGCTAGAATCATCATTAATGCAAAACCAACTAAACCTGATCCTATAAATAAGAACAGATTAAACACTCCCTGAACAGAGAAACCTTTTGACAGTGCCAAAGCCCCCCACATGGCAGGTGGATATGCTATTCCTGCCTTGGTAAGCAGCAGATTTGCATCTCTGGCCAGATTGAACATGAAGTTTTCACTATCAATCATGCTCTGGGTTGTCCATTGGTTCAGCTTAAGCTGAACAAAAATGACCAATGCAATAAAAACCAATGCAGTTATTATTCTAATTAGGTCTTTCTTACCTTTGATATTTGTATACTTCATAAATATCATAATAAAAACTGATGAAATCACCAAAGGCAACACCGGTAATGCTATAACTGCTAAAATACTAATTAACCAATAATCTATTCCTACATTTCCCCTTGTACCATATATAATGATAAAAGGTATAATAACAGGAAGACTTGTCAAATATTCACTTACCATCAAGGATACAAATTTTGATCCAATTATGTGGGATGGCTTTATAGGTAATGGTACCAAGTGTGGAAGATCATTTGAAAAATAATATTTACTCATTACATACATAAATCCAAGAACCAATACTATCAGTTGAGCAGACATGAATCCCATGTGCAAAAAGAACGACTGCTGCCCAATTTGCCGGAAAGCATCATAAAAGGATCCCAATGCCCTTATAACAAGAATGTAAGATGGTAAAAGAGACAAAATGGCTAGTGTTACAATAGCCATAGGAACTATTTTTTTCCCTTTTCTGATATTATAAGCAAGGGAAGAGAGTCCAAAGGTGATGTTTAAATCAGTCCTAATAAGTGAAATCAGTTTCCTATTCATTATCTGTCAACTCCAGAAAAATATTTTCGAGAGATTCTTTTTCTTGAGCACTCCTTCTCAACTCTTCCATACTTCCCATTGCGATAATCTTACCATTATTAATAATCGCAATTCTATCACACAGTTTTTCGGCAACCTCCATAACATGGGTTGAAAAGAATACAGACTTACCTTCGTCACACATTTCTCTCATAATCTCTTTTAGATTAAATGATGACTTAGGATCCAAACCTACCATTGGTTCATCCAAAATAAACAGATCTGGATCGCTCATCAATGCTGCCGTCAAAACCAGTTTTTGTTTCATTCCATGTGAGTAACTGCTTATTATATCTCCAAGTGAATCATTGATCTTGAATATTTCACTGTAGTAATCAATCTTTTTGATTCTAGTTTCAGTCCCTATGCCATACATATCACCGATAAAATTCAAATACTCGACGCCACTTAACCTATCATAAATTTCGGGATTATCAGGAACATAGCTGATTCTCTCCTTGGCTTTCATCGGTTCATCCCAAACATTTATTCCATCGAGCACTACTTTTCCTTCATCAGGTTTTAGAAGACCAACTATCATTTTTATGGTTGTAGTCTTCCCGGCACCATTGGGACCAAGAAATCCAAAAATCTCACCTTTTTTTACCTCTAGACTAATACTATCGACTGCTTTTATTTCCCCTTTATTATAGGATTTTGAAAGTTCTTCAATTTTTAGCATTCAGACACCTCCGATAAAAAATTATCATATGTATAGCTTAACATAGAATCAGGATTTTGGGCAAAAAAAGGTGGGAACATTGTTCCCACCTCAGAATACTAGATTTCATCAACTACCTTTGCAAATTCTTTCTCTACATAATCTGTAGAAATTCTCTTGTTAAACATTTCTCCGTCTTTCACAACAGACAGTCTTGCTTTACCATCGTCAAAAGCAAAGCCTTCAGTATAGAGTATTTCCTTACCATAAATTGGCCAGAAGGTTGCTTCCTTAAATTTGAATAGATCTGTATACTCCGGAATAGCCTTGGATACAAGTTCAGTAAGCTGGTCAATCTTCTTATACCGTACAGTTCTTCCAAGTATACGCATCATCTCGTCCACTACCTGCCAGTTTGAATATCCTGTCAAAGGAGGAATTGCCGAATATGACCTCTGTATTCTTCTCTCTGAATTTGTCACAGAGCCAGTGGATTCAGCATAGCTTACTGCTGGCAATACGACATCCGCTCTCTCACCTGTCGGTGTAACATAAAGATCCTGTACAGCAAGGAATTGAAGATTCTCAAGATATTCAAGAGGAATGTCCTCTCCAAATACAAGCAACCCTTTTATAACTCCATCCTTAATTCCTTGAACTATCTCTTGACTTGGCTTGTCAACTCCCAAGTCAGCCAATCCCTGACTATTGTTTTTCGGCTTAAGCTGAATAATTCCTCTTCTTGGCTTGCCGATTTTACCTGCTATAACCGCTATGCTAGCCAGAATTTTTGCTGCTTCACTTGTCAGATGGTTCTCGTCAAATATAATCATCGCAGTCTTTGACTCAAGGTAAATTTCTGCAATGTCTATTGCTGCATTTCTTGGTTTGAAATCCGCCAGACTTTCCTTAAGTTCATTGTAACCGACAACATTCTTGGGCTCTTCTGCCTTGTCCATTACTACCTTAAGAATTCCCTTTAGAAGATCAAGATTATTATCAGGACTTACGGTTGCTTCTGTCCAGTCATTAATTTGATCATAGGTATTGTTTAGTACAACCAATCTTGCTCCTTTTTCAACAGCCTTCTTGACCTTTAAAGCAGCTATGGTATGATCTTTCATCATGTGGGCACCAGCAACGAGAATAAACTCTGCATGTTCAATTTCGCTGAATGTACTCGTAGAGGCATCATAGCCCAATACTTCTTCAATTCCCCCGTAATTTCTGTTAAATGATGTTATGTTGTCAGTTCCAAGGTATTTTTTAGCAAATTCCTTGGCGACATATATCTCTTCGTTAGTATATCTGTCTGATATTGCAACAGCAACTGCTTCAGGACCATATTGAAGTTTAAGAGACTGCATTGTCTTAGCTGTCATTCTCAAACCTTCGTCCCAGGAAGCTTTACCTAGTTCTCCATTTTCTCTTCTTACTAGAGGCTTGGACAATCTTGTCTTCTGATTGGCCTGATTGTAACCAAATCTCCCTTTTACGCATAGTAATCCCTTGTCAACGTCAGATTCCTTGTCTGGTATAGCTCTATATAGCATATCTCCATTAGTTTCAAGATCAATATTACATCCAACTGAACAGAATGAACAAATTGTTTTTGACATTTCAGTCTCAACTGGAACAGACTTATCAATCTGAAGTCTCTCTTGAATAGCTCCTACCGGACATACACTTACGCACTGTCCACAAGCTATACAACCTGTATCAGCAAGCTTAAGGTCAAGAGCCGGTTTGACTATAGTATCAAAACCTCTGTCCACAAGACCGAGAGCACCATTATCCATAACTTGATCACATACTCTTACACAAAGACCACAAAGAATACACTTATCTGTATTTCTAACAATAAACGGATGACTGTCATCATCTTCTCTGTAATGTACTTCACCTTCAAATTTTTCAGGTTCTACATCGTATTCGTTGGCATAGTTATATAGTTTGCATTCGAATACATCATGACATCCACATTCAAGACATCTCATTGCATCCTTTACCGCATCTTCCTCCGAGAATCCTTTATTGACTTCTCTGAAGTTATATTTACGTTCCTCAGGAGAAAGGTGAGGCATGGTTGATCTGTATTCTTTCTTTCTGTCATTGTAATGTTCACTAGTCAAATGTGTTCTTTCAACTACATACGGTTTTCTGTAGGGAATCACATGCCCTTCCAGATATGAATTGATTACACCAACAGCTCTTTTTGCATCTCCTATAGCCTTGATTGCAATATTTGCACCTTCATTTATTACATCTCCACCTGCAAAAATACCCTCTACATTTGTCTGGTAACTATTCTCATCGACTGCTATGGTGCCTCTCTTGGTCTTTTCGAGAATTTCAAAACCTTCAAGTGCTGATTGCTGTCCAATTGCACCTATTATAAGATCTACATCAATATATTCAACCTCTCCTTCAATAGGAATTGGTCTTCTTCTTCCAGATGCATCCTCTTCACCAAGTTCCATCTTCTGAAGTTTTACCTTTGAAGCTCTGCCATTCTCTTCGATTATTTCCATTGGAGACACTAGGAATTTAAACACTACTCCCTCTTCCTTTGCTTCCTTTATTTCTATATAATCTGCCGGCATTTCTGCTTCTGTTCTTCTATATAGTACGTATACTTCTTTTGCTCCAAGTCTTACTGCAGTTCGACATGCATCCATAGCAGTATTTCCGCCACCAACAACAGCAACTCTTTCACCAATTCTCATCTCTTCGTTTACTGTAGCTTTTCGCAGGAAGTCAATTCCTCCAATTACTCCTGGAAGATCCTCTCCCTCCAATCTAAGGGGTGTGCTCTTCCAGGCACCTATTGATACGTAGCAGGCATCAAAATTATTCTGAATATATGATATGTCAAGCTGCTCTCCTACCTTAACATTATTTACAAATCTTGTTCCCATCTTCTCAATGATGGCAACTTCTTGGTCTATTACACTTCCGGGAAGTCTGTATTCTGGTATACCATATCTGAGCATTCCACCCATCTCTGGCATCTGCTCGTAAATGGTTGTATGGTGACCAGCTACATTAAGGAAATATGCTGCTGATAATCCTCCAGGACCACCACCTATAATAGCAATTCTCTTTCCGGTTGATTCAGCTAATTCCGGAATAAATACATCGTCACTGGCCAGGTCAATATCAGCCAGAAAAGCTTTCATATGGGCAATTGAGATAGGCTCTTCAACAAGCTCTCTTCTACAAGCATCCTCACATGGATGAGGACAAACCCTTCCTATACAAGCTGGAAGCGGCAACTGTTCCTTTATGAGCTTAAGTCCTTCCCTGTATTCCATATTAGCTGCAAGTCCTACATAACCCTGACAGTCAGTATACCCTGGGCATGCCAGAACACAAGGAGCCTTACAATCTCCAACATGGTCTGACAACAACAATTCAAGTGCTGTTTTTCTTGAACTCTTTACTCTTTCAGTATTCGTATTTATAATCATACCATCCGATGCCACAGTAGCACATGACCTCAGAAGTTTTGGAACCCCTTCAACCTCCACCACGCATAGTCCACATGATCCGTATATCTCTACCCTCTCGTCAAAACACATGGTAGGGATTTCAATTTTATTTTCTCTTGCAATGTCAAGTACGGTCTGACCTGCATTACCTTTAACTTCTTTTCCATTTATATTTAAATGTATAACAGACATATTTCACCCCTACCTTTAACTTATTGTTATTGCATCAAATTTACATACCTCATAACACTTGCCACACTGAATACATATATCCTGATCTATCTCATGGAGCAGCTTAGGCTCTCCGGTTATTGCTTCAACTGGGCAGCTTCTCTTACACATTCCACAGCCAATGCAATTATCCTTAATTTCATATGTTATTAGCGCCTTGCAAGATTTCGAAGGACATTTCTTATCAAATATATGTGCTTCATACTCATTTCTAAAGTATCTTATTGTACTTAGCACAGGATTCGGTGCAGTTTGTCCTAATCCGCAAAGAGAGCCGTCCTTTACCTCAACAGCTAGACTTTCAAGAAGCTCAATGTCACCCTCTCTACCGTCACCCTTTACAATTCTTTCAAGAATCTCAAGCATTCTTTTTGTTCCAAGTCTACAATGGATACACTTACCACATGACTCTTTCCTGGTAAAATCAAGGAAAAATCTTGCCATCTCAACCATACATGTTGATTCATCCATTACCACCATACCACCAGAACCCATAATGGCACCAACTTTTCCAAGTGACTCGTAATCAACAGTTGTATCAGAAATATGAGCTGGAATACAGCCTCCTGATGGTCCACCCATCTGTACTGCCTTAAATTCCTTGTCGTTTAGAATTCCACCACCGATTCCGTAAATGATATCCTTGATAGGCATTCCCATTGGAACTTCAACAAGTCCACCCTTTTTTATCTTTCCTGTAAGTGCAAACACTTTGGTTCCTTTTGATTGTGCTGTCCCATATGCCGCAAAGGCATCCCCACCTTTTCTAATGATCCATGGAACATTTGCAAAGGTTTCAACGTTGTTGATATTTGTTGGCTGCCCCCAGAATCCTTTTTGTGCAGGGAACGGTGGTTTCAGTCGAGGCATTCCTCTTTCGCCTTCCAAGGAAGCAATTAGTGCAGTTTCCTCTCCACATACAAATGCTCCTGCGCCAGCCTTTATTCTGATGTCGAAATTAAATCCTGTCCCCATGATATCATTACCAAGATAGCCAGCCTGCCTTGCCTGCTTGATTGCAATATCAAGTCTCTTTATTGCAAGTGGATATTCAGCTCTAACATATATTATGCCTTCCTCGGCTCCAATTGCATAGGCTCCTATTGCCATCCCTTCGAGGAGTCTATGTGGGTCTCCTTCAAGTATTGACCTGTCCATAAATGCTCCCGGGTCTCCTTCATCGGCATTACATACCATGAATTTGGGTGTGTTTTTCTCTTGGAGTGCAGCATTCCATTTAAACCATGTTGGAAAACCTGCGCCTCCTCTACCCCTCAAACCCGAGTCCCTTATTTCTTCAACTACATCCTTTTGTGAAAGCTCCTTAAGACATTTTTCCAATGCCTTGTATCCATCTTTTTCTATGTACTCCTCAAGTCTTTCAGGATTTATTATCCCGCAGTTTTCAATTGCTATTCTCACTTGTTTAAGGAGTGCTTCCTCATCAACTGAGGATATTCTATATGTATTATCGTCTTCCTTTGCAAGCTTTTTTTCAATAAGCCCAACTACCTTATCCCCTGAAACCTTTACAAAACGTTCCATTCGTCCTTCATCATCATAAATGTCCACTATGGGCTCCAGATGACACATCCCGACACAGCCGGTAATTTCCAAGTCTATATCCATTCCAAGGTTACTTACCTGATTTTCAAGCTCTTCATATACCTTCCTGGCACCAGCTGCAATTCCACAGCTTCCAAGACCGACTACTACCTTCATCTAGTTCTCCTCCTTCTCTTCAAGGGTGTTTTTACCTATTCCCCTTATGATATCTTTAGCCTTCTGAGGAGTAAGACTACCGTATGTTTCTCCATTTATCATCATTACTGGAGAAAGACTGCAACATCCCAGACAAGCCACATTGTTCAGTGTAAAAGCATTGTCCTCTGTTGTTTCCCCGTCTTTAATGCCTAATTCCTCCACTATCGCTTCCTCAATGCTGTCTGCGCCATTTACATGACACGCTGTACCCTTACAAAGCATGATCAGATTTTCTCCTACAGGATTTAACCTAAACTGAGTGTAAAATGTTGCAACACCATATATCTGTGAACTGTAAATCCCAGTTTCCTGTGATACATATTCCAAAACAGACATGGGCAAGAAACCATATATTTCCTGTGCATTCTGAAGTATGGTTATAAGGCTACCTTTAACTTCCTTATATTTCATAATGGTATCATCCAGAAGGGACAAATCAACTTCTTCATCGAGGAAGTGTCCTTTTAATTCCTTTGCTCCACAGCAATCCACATTACCAACTCCTTTACTTATAATTTTAGTCACCAAATTTATTATACCTCAAGTATTCAGAATTAACAATCATTTGAGTGCATAAAACCCCTCCTGTTATTGTTATCTTATTGTCATTTACTTATCATCCTGTGGCCTACTTAAACCTTCTATTAGGAACGCTTTCGTAGATGTAATATGAAAATGGAATCTACAGTTGATTGCAGATTCCCATCTCTAGATTATTATAGATCTACTGGCTTTTTAACCCATTTATTGAATTTTTAACTTATGTCATTGATCTATCAATATCCTGAAATATCGACCATATTAATTTTAATCGATGGAGCTCCATAATGACCCTTCCCAGGGAAACCCAAGTAAATATCATCAGAAATATCATAAATGTTGCTCAACATTTCAATAAAATTTCCAGATATAGTAATCCCATTGACTGGTCTCTTTATATCGCCCTCTTTAATAAGGTATCCCTGAGCCTGAAGTGAAAAATCACCTGATACAGGATTTAATCCTGAGTGTAAACCCGCCACGTCAGTTATATACAATCCCTTTTCAATGCTTTCTATCATTCTTTCCCTAGATATAGCACCTGGCGATACTATTATATTGGTTGGTCGTGTTCCAACAAGTGCCCTGTAGGAATCTCTGAATCCGTTTCCTGTTGAAACCATTCCTTCCTTGTTTGCAGCTCTTGAATTAAAGAGATACTCCTTTAGAACACCTTTTTCAATAATTCTTTTATAGGTAGTAGGAAAACCTTCATCATCAAATCTACAAGTGCTAAAACCGCTATCCAGTAGAGGATCTTCAATTATTGTCAGATTCTCACTACCAATAACACTACCAATTCTACCAATTAAAAAAGATAATCCCTCCTGAACATTTTCTCCTGAAAATGCAGGCATAAAACCTTCAAGCATCTCACTAAATACTCGATTCTTTATTACAACTTTATACTTTCCACTCTTAACTGGTCTTCCGTTCAACAAGGAAACTGACTCCACAACAGCCTCCCTTGCAATTTTAGCAATGTCGATATCCTTTGGATCCCTGAACAAGAACATGCTGCTTCCAGTTCTTGTGTCATCCCCATCCTTTGCTAAAACTGATAGATGCACATATCCCCCCGACATACTGTCTGACAGGTTTACTCCATTAGTATTTTTTATTTCTCTATCAATGCTAAATTCTTCGTAAGAACAAACTTGTAAATTACTTACTCTTCTATCCATTGATAAAGCTATTTTTTCGAGGTTAGTCATAAGATCAATTTTTTCTTCGACTGAGAGTTCATTTATGTTTTTTTCTTTCTGAGACCATATATCCTTGTGTTTTAATGGTCTAGAAAAAGATGCCCTTTCTTTACTATCAGTATACTCACCATTTTTAATTGCTTCATCTATGATCATTCGAGCTGATTCCTCATCCAATTTTTCGGTATATGAATAACCCATACCTTTACCAGCAAAACCTCTTAAAGATACACCTGATGAGTCTGATACAATATATTTGTCAACTTGGTTGTTGAAAATTTCAATTTGAACTTCTCTCCTAGACTCATAAAAAATCTCCATATCATGCATTTCTTTTTTACCTTCCTGAAAAACAAGGTTGCTGAAATCCTCAAATTTCATCAAGCACCACCCTTTCTGCCGCCTACAGTAATATCACTGACCCTAATGGCAGGCTGACCTACATTTACAGGAATTGAACCACTAGATGCACCACACATACCCTGTTCAAGTTTTAAATTGTTTCCAACTCCATCAATAAGTTTAAGAACTTCAATTCCGTTTCCTACCAAGGTAGCTCCTCGCACAGGAGTTGTAATCCTTCCGTTCTCAATTAGATAGCTTTCCATTACAGAGAAATTGAAGTCCCCTGTTGCAGGATTAACACTTCCTCCACCCAGTTTTTTTGCATATAATCCCCTATCAATTGATTCAATCAATTCTTCCCGTGTGGATTCACCAGGTACAATAAAAGTATTGTTCATCCTTGAAGTAGGTGGAAATCTGTAAGACTGTCTTCTAGCAGATCCAGTAGAATCTAAACCCATTCTTCTACCATTGAGCTTATCAACAAGGTAAGATTTCAATATCCCATTTTCAATAAGAATATTTTCTCTTGTAGGAGTACCTTCATCATCAATATTCGTAGTTCCCCAACCATTTGCTATTTTGCCATCGTCTATAGCTGTTACTAATGGTGAGGCAACCATCTTTCCCAGCTTGTCTCCAAAAGCTGAAGTTCCTTTTGATACAAAAGAAGCTTCGAGAGCATGACCACAAGCCTCGTGAAATAGAACACCTCCAAAGCCGTTTTCAATAACAACTGGCATTCTACCACTTGGAGCCTGATCGGCATATATCATAACTTTTGCAATTCTAGATGCCTCTCTGCCAACTTCAACAACATCTATTTTGTCATAAAATTCATAGCCCATGGAAGCTCCTGGTGCGTAGTATCCCAGTTGAATCTCTCCATTAAAACTTGCTGCTGAAGACACTGCAAATCTTGTTCTCCTTCTAATGTCATCTGACCATAAGCCATCAGAATTCGCTATAATGATATTCTGCTCCTCCTCCATATAAGTTGTGGTTACCTGTGAAATAACTTGATCGTAATTCTTAGCAGCATGATAAGCTTTTTTAAGAAGATCAATCTTGTAGTTTTTTTTCACATCCGCAAACTTGATTTGAACAGGATTATATTCAGATCTGTTATTCTTGATGAAGCTCTTTGAGTTTACAGCTCTTTTTCCCCTTAGTGATAAGGATAATCGTCTTGTGAGACTTATCAATTCTTTCTCTGAAGAATCATTTGTATATCCATATATACTGTTAGTGCCATTCAGTATTCTTATTCCTATACCGTAATCTCGACCTGAAAGACTGTCTCTTATCTCTCCTTCTACCAACTTAATATTCGAAGTTATTTTATCTTCAAGAAAAATTTCCGCAAAGTCTCCTCCATATGATAAAGCTTCATCTAGCACATTTTCAACCAAGTTTCTGTTAATCATCAGTCTCCACCTGACTCTTCATTAGTTCTTTCTGAAGTTCAACAATGGATAGTTTTGAAACATTTTCTTTTGGAACCTCAAGCTCTTCCAAAATTTTTCTCAAATCATTTTCATTACTAACCTCAATTTCAATGTACGGATGTGGGTAAGTTTCCTTATCCCAGATGTCAACATCAACTCTACCATTCATAAATGAGTAGGAAACCCTCTCCTTGTAACCTATCTTGATTTCGTCAAATCCTAGATTTTTCATGATATCGAGTAATGTATCCTTGTCATCAACCAGGACATTATACTCTTCGTTTTCTCTTAAATCATCGTTCAATATATTCTTTTTTAATGTAAATGTCGTGGTCTTGCTACCATCAATAATATTATGATTTTCTCTTATGCGTAGATAAGCATCCATATATGACTTAATCGGACGTTGTGAAGAATCAATCAGTGTGTTAACCTGATTCTCCCTGCCAATCAGTTTTCCACCCTTTGAAATAATTAGCTTCTGCATTTTCTTAATATCCATATCAAGAACCTTGACTTCTAGTTCTTTAACCATGTTCTACCTCCTAATTATCTGCTTACTCCTGAGTATGCTTCCTCGTCGCAAATAAGTGTAACATCTGGATGAAGCAACAAAAATGTTGCAGGTATTCTTGATGTTACCTTACCGCTATTTAGCAGCTTGCTGATTACTTCAGCCTTTCCTTCTCCACTGGCAAGTATTATAATTTTTTCAGCCTTCATAATACTTCCCATTCCCATTGATATCGCCTGTGTTGGTACCTGATCTATGGATTGGAAGAATCTCGCGTTATCTTCAATGGTCTGCTCCGAGAGCTCAACTAGACCAGTTCCTAAAGGCAGTTCATCATCTGGTTCATTGAATGCTATATGGCCGTTCGAGCCAATACCAAGAAGCTGAATTCTTATACCTCCTGATTCTGTTATCATTTGATCATATTTCTCCCCATATGCTTTGGGATCCTCAGTCAAACCCTCTGGTACATGAGTATTATTCTTATCAATATTTATGTGGTTAAACAATTGTTCATTCATAAAGTGTCTGTAGCTGTTTGGATTATCTCCAGAAAGGCCTAGGTACTCATCGAGATTAAATGATTTTACCCTTGAGAAATCAAGCCCTTTCTCCATATGCCTTCTTACTAACTCCTTATATGTTCCTACTGGTGTCGATCCAGTTGCTAATCCAATTACAATTTCAGGATTATTTCTGATTTCAGATTCAAAAAAATCTGCTGAGGTCTTGCTCATTTCATCATATGATTTTGTTACTATTGTCTTCATTCCAGTCCCCCTCAATAATCTTTAACTTGAAATCCAGATAATCACTGGATACCAATTTAAAGTCCACCCCATTTATTATCCCTTCAACTGCATATCTAAGTCCCTCTGCATGAAGATGACCGTATATGCAGGTATCAACATTATGTTTAACCAGTACATCGACAAAATCGTTTGGCCTAAGCTTTCCATCAAATGGTGGGTAATGAAGCATGGCAATTTTTTTTGATACACTATCTTCCATGGACGATAGTGATGCATCTAGTCTGAGCAGTTCTCTTTTATAGATTTTTTCATCCCCCTCATCAAATCCTTCTGAATCCCGGCTCATCCAGCCTCTTGTACCACCAATGCCTACATTTTTGTATAGATAGGAATTGTTTCTTATAAAAGTTATTGACTCAAGATCTAGTGATTTAAGCCTTGAAATACTTTCCCACCAATAATCATGATTCCCTTTGATAAATAGCTTGTGTCCTGGCAGACTGTCAATCAGCTTAAGATCGGGAACAGCCTCATCCAGCTTCAGCGCCCATGATATGTCCCCAGGCACAAGGACAAGGTCATCGTCAAAAACAGTTGACTTCCAATCATCAACTATCTTTTCTTTGTGGTTTATCCAGTTCTCACCAAAAACATCCATTGGCTTTTGTTTTGAATGATCAAAATGAAGATCTCCAATTGCATATATCATATACGCACCTCTCTTAAATCTGCTGCAGGTCTACCCTGTTATATTGTTTCCCAATTTCTTGAAGTGATTTTTCTTCTCTGTTATGACAAGTAAACATGATAACCTGTCTACCCTCATATTTCATAATGAAACCAAGGATATTTTCAAGTCTTTTATCATCATACTGTGAAAAGCATTCATCCAGAAATAAAGGAAATTCTTGTGACAGAAGCTCTTCCATAATTCCAATTCTCAGACCAAAGTATAATTGATCCAAAGTTCCACCGCTAAGGTTTTCCACTGGGATAATTCTTCTGGAAGTAGCTTCCACTAATCCAACATTAAGATTCTTATCAACTTTTACTCCTGAATATTTCCCATCGGTTATCGTGACCAGTAATCCACCAACTCTGCTGTTCAAAGTAGTTGCGTAATCATTATGAATCTCTCCAGACAGTTTTTTGATCCTATCCCTTGCAAACTCAAGAGATTCTCTTCTTGATACTAAAAGATTTTCATTTTCCTTTAGTCCCACCAACTTCTCATTCAGGGATATCTCCTCTTCAACAGCATCCTCAAGTTGCGATAAGGATCCCTCAACCTTCTTAAGCTTCAATTGTAGTTCATTATTCCTGTTTTGAAGACTGGAATGAATTTGAATGAGTCTATCTTTATCCTCCGATTCAATAGCTTCAAAACCTTCCCTAACGCTGTCATAAATTCTTCTAAGCTCCTCAATGTCTTCACCTTTTAAAGTTCTTTGTATGGTCTCCTGGTTATATGCTATCTCTCTTTTTATATCCCTGAACCTTGTTTTCTTTTTTAATCCTTCCTTAAATTGAGTGATACTATCTGAATCATTATTCTTTAGTATCTTATCTAGCTCTCTATGAAGCGACACTGAATCAATGTTTGAATCTCTTATTTTCGTAGACAGAGCATCATTTTTTGATTGAAGTTCTTTTAGGAGTTCCTTTTCTTGCTCTGCTTTGCTTCCACTTAATTTTGCTCTTTCAAAGTTATTATATAACTGATCTTTATCTGTCATTCTATGTTTTTTCAATATCTGTAGTTTCTCGTACACAATCAGGATGATATCTTCAATTTTACCTAATTCTATTCTATAAGCGCGCACTTTGGTTAAACAATAGACAAAAGGTATCAAGAGAATCTGAGTAAAGGCCAGAAAGACAATATTTCCCTGCGAAATAGAATAAATAAACAAAGACATATATATGATTGATAATAATGAAATCGTCCAGATGAGTAATGCTTTATATCTCTTCATCTTTTCCCAGTCATTCTGGAGGACCTCCAGACTTTCATCTTTTGGTGCAAGAAAATCAAGTTTTTGAAATCTACCACAATCTTCAATTAATTCCTTATGATCTTCAAGAAAATTTGTCTTTTCACTATATAGTTTCTCTACACTTTCCTCTATTTCAATAATTTGTTCATTCCAGGAAGCAATTCTTGAATTAATCAGCCCAATTTCTTCATTGATACCTACTGCCTCTTCATAGTCATCCTGCTTCTTGCTCTCATGTCCTATGACACTTTCTAGTTCTTCACCCAGATTCTTGTTCTTATCCCTTAACTTCAAAACCTCTTCGTATATTTCTAGCTTCTCCTGCATTTTAAGATGATGAATCATATCATGGTAATTAGTCAACTCCTTTTCTGTGTGACTTAATTCCATTTCAATACTTGCACGACTCTTCATCAACTGTCCATACTTTTTTGTTTTCTCCATAAGCAATGCCAATTTCTTTTCAGTATCAATAATCTCTGTTTTCAAACGTCCATATTCGGAAGTAGAAGCTCTAATGGTACCTATTTCTTTAAGTTGTTCATCAAGATATCCAAGAGCTTTTTCTACTGATATTTTTTCGTCACCACCTGTTGATGCATTGACTAGTCTTTCCCTGACTTCATATGCTAAACTTCTTTCGGGTCTTATGTTCTGTTGACCAATAAATAAGGTATTGTTGAAAACTCCACTATTTACTCCAAAAAAATACTCTCCAGGCTGTAAAACCCTAGAGTTATTAGCATTCTGGACCATTTTAGTTATATCCTCGCCTGTATTTTCGTGAAATACTTTGGTCTCTTCCCTGCCTTTTGAAAAAACTCTATAGATTCTATAGATTTCTCCTTCTTTTTCGAACACAATGCTCCCACTGTAACTCGATCCAGACCAAGGCAGAAATCTTTGGTGATCCTGTGAGTACAGAATTCTTTTTGAATATGGTTTTATAAATCCGTAAAACATACCATTTATAAAGCTGTGCAAAGTGGATTTGCCGCTCTCATTTTGACCATGGACAAGGTTAACACCATTTTCTAACCTAAGTGTAAAATCTTGAAATTTCCCAAACCCATGAAGATGTAGTTCAATTATCCTCATACTAGGTCACTTCCTTCCAAGAGAGCATAAATCCCAGCATAGAAAGCATCTTTCTTAACTGAATCATCAAAATCTTCATCAGAAAAACTGTCAATATACATTCCAAGAATATTTCCTCTATTCTCATATGAAATCTTTTCCAGATCAATATCTGGAACTGATCTGTCAATCAATTCCAGGTGATATACCTCTCTTTTGAATCTTGTTTCAAGAGCTTTCATGTCTATAAACAACGGTGATATTCCCGTGAGTACTACTCGGTAGAAATTACAATTTCGATTCTCTCCAGTTGATAGCATTAGCTCGTCAACAATTTTTTCAATGGTCATCTCCTTGGTTATTTCAATTTCAATTATGTGAAAGTTTCTTTTTGCAAAATTTACAAACCGATAACTGCCCTCATTAGACAATTCACCCTCAATAAATCCTCTGTGACCGGTTTCTCCAAAATCCAAAGGTTCCAGAGATCCGCAATAAGCAATATTTTTGTGAATAAACTCAGGGCTATGTATATGCCCAAGGGCTATATAATCCATTGTGAGTCTCTTCAGTTCCTCCACCTTAGGAAGAGGATAATCCCCATTGGACCCAAATTCTCCATGAAGCATCAAAATATTTTTATGACCTTTAACTAGCTTAATCTTTTCCAGTTCAGATTTCAACTCACCTTCGTTTCTTAGTGCTCCAATTCCCCAAACTGAAGTTTTAATCTTCTCAATAAAAACATGTTGCAGACCGTTTTGGTTTAAAATCGTTACATTATCCGGCCAGTCATCTCCTAAATATGGAGATTCGCTGGTTACAGGATCGTGATTACCTGGCAATATTACAATATGTTGATTTTTGGCAGTGCCTAAAGTGTCCTTAAGTCTCTTAATATTCTTAAGTGTCGATGAACCATCTTCAAATAAATCTCCGGATATGAGCACAAGGTCTTTTCTAGTTTTTATAGCATACTCAATCATATCCCCAAAGGATTGCCATAGTTCTTCTCTTCTCGCTTTACCTTTATCAGCTCCAAATGAAGCATTCTTAAATTTCATTCCCAGGTGAATGTCACCGGAATGTATAAAACTAATCATCATATCACCATTCCTATAAGTTGTGAAAACTTCTTATGTCAATACTATTCATCAATGATTTTATATCAGTCATATCAGGTTTTCCTTTATGACTGCGGTAGTCAAGAACACCACATGCAAATGACAATCTTGCAGTAGTCTCAAAATCATATTTCCTTATCATTCCAGTCGCAAATCCAGCAAGGATTCCACTATGCATGAAAACTCCGTTTGCCATGGATTCCTTCTCAATTTTCATACCGAATCCCTTCTCACTGTTCATTAATAAAAGTCCCATCTTCTTCATATCCACGACAACATATTCAATATCATTCTGAAATAGATATTGGCAAGCTCTGATTATATCACCTTCAAATTCAAGTTTAAGATTTGTAAGGCTTTCCAAACCTTCGATAGTTACTAAAAGTAAATAGGGAGCTTCTTGAACAATACCCTCCAAAAACTCAATCTTTGGTGCCACAAGCATTTTTCTACCCCATTCCCTGGATAGAAGAGCAATGTCCAGAGGCATATCATCAGGCATATTGGCTGGGTATTCCCCGCTCAAACAGATTATCTCACAGGTATTAAGTCCCTCTTTCAATTCCTTGTAAAACTCTGATATTTCATCTCTGTTAATACAAGGATATTTCTGGCTTATATCAAGTTTAGTGTCTTTAAAATTCAGAAGCGTCCTTTCAGGACTTTCTTCTCCAATATTAACAATAAATTCAAACACACCAGCATCACTTAGTCTGTTTTTTATAAACTCACCTGTGGAACCACCTGAAAAGCCGGTTATTTTAGACTGTTCGTTCATCAAGCTTAAAATCAAAGTGAGATATGCGCCTCCATCCCCCGGAATCTTTCCTGTAATATCAGCCATATATGACTTTGATTTCTCAAACTTTTCGTCTACGTCCAACCACTTGTTCAACACTGGATTCAAATCTATGGATAATATCATAATCAGTCACCCCCATTGGATACTATTATACCCTTATATATGTGTTTCTTGCAATTGTCTTTGCCAATTCATCATTGAAAAGGCTCTCTTATAATTATATAATTAAAGTAATCAAAGGAGGGGTATGCTATGGTAGATAATATAAAAAAAGATTCCACTGTATCAGAACTCAATTTAACAGAATCAGATAACAAACCTGGTTTTATTTTTGAATATGTAGACCAAAAGGGAGTCATAAGCAAAGTCAGCTCAATTCTGGCTGCAAACGATATAAATATTGCAAGTATGATTGTTACGCGAAATGATAACATTGCCACTATGAAATGTGAGATCGAGGGGGATCTGGATGAACATATCAAAAATCAACTATGCGAATCGTTCAAGTTCTTGAACACTAAATTTATAGACCAGGAATAATTGATGGCTGTCACGGATTACCCTTTACAAGGAGGAAGCCCATGAATATCGAACAAAGGCTTGAGGATTATCTAGCATCTAATAACAGAAAAGAGAAGATTGATGAATTAAGAAAAGACAGAAGTGTTTCTGTCATTTCTTTTATAGAAATTATTCATGATTTTTTAAACGAATTTAAACCCATGGAGCCGATTGAGTGGATTAAAACTATCTATGATTATGCCCTGTATAAATCATTCTCACATAAGAAAAGTGAACTAGTCCATATGGACAACATGGTTCTTTATGAAGAAGTGCTAACACTCTTGAGATATGTCAATGGGAGCAATCATTTCGACTATGATGTTAAGGATTCGATTGAGGAGTTTTATCGATTCATGGAAGCATATGACAAACTCTTTATTTTTGAAATAATGCAACTTGACATGGTTATCAATGGTTACAATACAATTGACCATGTTCTGGGAGTTAAGGATGTAGCTATGCACGTTGCTATGCAACTTAAGGAACTTGACCTACCAATTGATTTGGGCATTGTACTTGGTGCAAGCCTTGGACATGACGTAGGTAAATATGGTGTTGCTAAAGATGAACAAAACAGAGTTCCTTATCTGCACTACTTCTATACTGAACAATGGTTCAAACAATTGAGACTGGACAAGATTGGACATATATCGACGAATCACTCTACATGGGACCTTGAGCTTGAAACTCTTCCATTGGAATCACTTGTTCTTATTTATGCTGATTTCAGGGTTAAAAATAAAGACGTTGATGGAAGACATATAATGCATATATACGACCTTGACGAGTCTTTTCAGGTTATCCTTGATAAGCTAGACAATGTTGATGAGGCTAAAGAAATGCGATACAAAAGAGTTTACAGCAAGCTAAAGGATTTTGAAGAATATATGGAATCCATGGGTGTAAACACTACATTGAATGGCGAGCTTGAAAAGAAAGATAAGACGTATTGGAGTCTTTTACGTGGTGAAGATATTGTGGATTCCTTTAAGTATAAAGCTATTGAGAATAATATATTCCTAATGACTAATCTTATGGATCATGAAAAGTTCCTGGAGATACTTGAAGAAGCAAGAGGAGAATCCAATTGGAGAATATTAAGACTATATATTGAAATTCTAAAAGAGTACTCAACTTATCTGACTCAGAAGCAGAAAATAATGGTGTTAAGCTTTCTAACCGACCTCCTACTTCACAAGGAGGAAGATGTTCGGAAGGAATCAGCTGAACTGATTGGTAAGCTTTTAGCAAATTATGATGAGGAATACAGGAAAGAACTTCCCAACTCTGTGGCACGTAAGAAACCCGAAGAGACAAGTGTCGTTGTATTTAAGGAAATCCTGGAATCACTTTTGGTACCCAGTCACAAGATTGTTGACTCTCAAAATTTATGGCTATACAACTTGAAGCTTATAGTAAAATCATTATTTGAAAATTGTAATGAAGATAGTTACGGCGAATATTTTGATGCTCTTAACTACTTCTATCAAAGATCCAAGGAATTGATTCCGGTATCTCAATTCTATCTTGTACAGACAGTTAATTATTTGCCTTTAAATGGAATTGATTCAAAAAGAAGAAATCTATTCTACTCATATATAATTGAAATGGTGTCCTCAGATATATCAAACATCAGACTAAGTGCTCTAGACAGAGCTTCTGAAGTTATAACTCGAGTAAATGATGAAAACCTTTATTCACCTATGAAAGATTATCTGGAAATAAGACCTTTGAAATCCCCTATTCCTGCAGAAAATTACTTGAAATATATAATCTCTAACAAACTTTCAATGGACGACGATATTATAGCCAACTTCAGAGATAATTATCTCCAGGATCAGGCAAATGTTTCAGAGTTATTCCTTGAAAACCTTAAGACTGCGACAGATTGGACCACTAAAAAAATAAATATTGATATTCTATATGACCAAGTAAGAAAAAATCCAAAGGAAACGGGAATTCATACTGCTATACACCTGTGTAATATGCTCAAGGTAAGTGCCGTTGAAAGAGTTAGAAACTATAGTGGCTATACACTACTCAATATTATTCCAATGATTTCCCTTGAACAAAGAAATGATGTTGCTATTGAGCTTCTGAGAGCTTTGGAAATGGAAAACTATCAATTCACTAAGTTTATTCCAGAATATTTAGGCCATCTATTCCTTTATCTTCCACCACAGGAGCTTGATGAAGTGATTGATGACCTTGAGGAGAAAATCAAGGTTTCGAGGCCACAGACAATAATGCTGCTCTTGAATACAATCGGTACCACAATTATTAACTATCCAAAGTACAGAGAACTTTTCCAAGAGGATGAAAAGATAAATGAGAAACGTCTTAACAGGCTTCTTGGTCTACTCCTTGTTCCAATTGCATCATATAATGTAGAAATAAAAACCGAAGCTTTGAGGGTTATAGCATCAACAGTATTTAACTCCGATAAACTCACACACCATGAAAAACAAACTGTATTCAGAAGAATAGGAAAGAAAATACTTACACTTATAGAAGATTCCAGAGAAAACAATTTTGTTTTTTATAATAATGCTGCTTCTCTAAACCATATATATAGGTATATATCCGATTTTGAATTTGAACACGGAATTCTTGATGTTACTACTGATGAGGATGTTGTTTTCTTCCCTGGATCCTTTGACCCCTTCAGTCTTGGGCATAGAGAAATCGCCAAGGAAATCAGACGAAAAGGCTTTGAAATATATCTTGCAGTCGATGAGTTCTCTTGGTCAAAGCGAACGGAAGCGCACCAGTTCAGACGTAATATCATTAATATGAGCATTTCCAAGGAAGATGGAGTTTACCTTTTTCCCAAAGAGATTCCAATAAATATAAGTTCCGACAGGGATATGCTAAACTTACGAGAAATATTTGGAGACAGAGAAGTATATGTTGCAGTAGGTTCAGATGTAATAATCAATGCTTCAGCATATAAGAAAAGTCGAGAAATATTGAATTTTTCTCATGTAATATTTGATAGAAGGTCAGACCAGTCTCATAAAGGTGACAAAGACGCTCTAGAAGAAGCTATTGCTCGTATAAAAGGCAAAGTAATTCAATTAACATTGCCCACCCAGTATGAAGATATCAGTTCGACACAAATCAGAGATAATATAGATAAAAATCGGGATATATCAAAGCTTATAGATCCGATGGCAGCAGATTACATCTATAACTACGGACTTTACATCAGAGAACCACTTTACAAGACGCTAGTAGAAACGAAAACTCTAGACGTTGAAGTACACCGAAATCTAAGTAGTGAGATCCTTATATACCTAATGGATAACTTCGGCAACAGAATAATTGAAGAAGGAATACTCAATCTAAGAAACAAAATGAGCTACAGGATAATTATTCTTAAGGACATGGAAACAGGACTACCTCTAGGCTTTTCAGCTTTTTATTGGGTCAGACATAGTATGCTTTACGATGAGTTCGAAGACCAGAAATTGACAGACTATATCCGAACTTATGCAAAAGGTAGGACCGCTTTTATATCATGTCTTTTTGCAAGAGACGATAATGACAATCTGATGGATATGGTATTAAACGAGACCCTTTCTATTGCTATAAACAGAGACTACAACTATGCTCTTTATTGCAATACAATGATATCAGGAGTTAATGAGAAAGCTGAAGAATACCTGTTGATGCAGGGATTCTCAAGAATGCCTTTCCAGCATAAAGACTCCCCCATGTATATGGTTGACATGAATAATCCCATAAGTATTAATCTGGATTTGGAAAACACTCTGAAAGCTCCTTATGATAGTGACCCAAGAATCCAGAAAGTAATAACTTCAACCCGAAAAAAACTCAAGCGAGCCTTGGCAGACCTTTATCCAAATGAATTGCTGATTTCTTTTAACAGAGACATGGTGTACAGCAAGCTTATTCAAAAGCTTTGTGATGAAAATGGAGTTTCGATAGTAGATAGTAAAAAGAAATCCTTGGGGGAGAAGATGTGTGTACCGTTTGGTATAATACTCAATAACTCAATAATTCCAAACACTGTCACAAAGACACTCCATACTGAAAGAATATTTGCACCTGATATACACAGCTTTACAGTAGGTGAATTTCCCAACTATTTATCACTCGAAGGTCAGTGCAAGACGATAAAATCATTCGAGAGACCTGTAATTCTATTGGATGATCTTCTGCACAAAGGTTACAGAATTAAAATTGTTGAACCTCTTTTACGAAAAGAAGGAATAGAAATTTCCAAATTGTTCGTAGGCATTCTATCAGGTAAAGGAAAGGAAATTGCTCAAATCAGGAATTTGGATGTTGAATACGCTTACTTTGTGCCAAATCTTAGATTATGGTTCAATGAAAGTAGTCAATACCCCTTCCTAGGTGGAGATATGGTGAGAAAGGATTATCTGGAATCAAACCTAATACCAAGTATCAACTTTATCCTCCCTTATGTATCTCCTAGATTTATTAAGGATATTACACAGGATTCAATATACAATCTGTCTGAGATTTGTCTAAACAATTCTTTGGACCTCTTAAAGATAATTGAGGAGGTTTATCAGGAAATAAATGAAAAGAACCTTACACTTGCTTCGCTGGGTGAAGTTATTTTCACACCAAGATATCCAGATTTGGAGCGTAGCGTATTCCGGAAAAGGCATCAAAAACCTTCCACTTTCCTGGAGATGGACATCCATTACCTTAAGAGACTGGAACATACACTGAGAGGGCATATGAGATGATAAAAACTTACTATTATAAATACAATGACAAATTACTGTTTTCACTTTTTAAAATCTCTTCCTTGGATCCCATTTCGAGAGAAGAGATCGTCGATGCCAAAGAGACAGTATATTTTCTTAAAGCCATGGATCCTTTCTCTTCAAGAAGAGGTTTTCTGGTAACATCATCTTCACAGATTGTATCAGACACTGAAGGACTGGATCTTCTGCAGAAAAATGAAGAGGATTTTGATCTGCCATCTTGGATTGAACAAAAAATCTCTAATGGTACTATCAAGTGTATTAACATTTCCTTCCCCACTTGGAAAGATGAATTAAATCACTTTCCTGATCACTGGAGAATTAATGTTATCGCTCTTGGCGATGTTGGAAGTACACTTCTGATAGGGCTCAGGCTTTTAGGCTCAAACATGACTATCGGAATATATGATAGAAATCCTGACAAAATGAAAAGATGGGAACATGAATTGAATCAGATAAGACGACCATTTGATGAGGCTTCATTCCCAAAGGTTGTACCAATGGATGAAAATGGTTTATTCGATTGCGACATGCTTGTATTCTGCGCATCAAAGGGTATTCCACCAGTCGGATCTGAACATGTTGATGTACGAATGGTACAACTCGAAGGAAACAGAGAGATTCTAAGAAAATATGCCAGAATTGCCCGTGAAAAACATTTCAAGGGAATATTCGCAGTTGTTAGCGATCCTGTTGATCTGCTCTGCAGAGGACTTTATCTTGATTCAAACCTTGATGAAAGTGGAAATCTGGATTATATGGGTCTAGCTCCCAACCAAATAATTGGATATGGTCTAGGTGTAATGAATGCAAGAGCTACTTTCCATGCGGAGAGAAATCCTGAACTAATGCAGTATCTTAAAGAAGGTCAGGTCTTTGGTCCTCATGGAAAGGGCTTGATAGTTGCTGACAGTATGATAAACTACAATGAGGAGCAATCGCTTTTACTTACAGTCAAAACCCTTGATTCAAACTTGGAAATCAGAAAGTTTGGATTTAAACCTTATGTAGCTCCAAGTTTGTCATCAGGTGCACTTTCCTTGATAGCTACCATAAGAAATGAATACTTTTATGGGTCTTCAATGGTCGGAGAAGTATTTATGGGTTCAAAAATAAGACTTACAAAACAAGGTATTGAAGTTCCGTCATATGATCTGGATTCAATGCTAAAAAAAAGACTTGAAGAAACCTATAACGAACTGAGGAGTATAATATGAAACCATTTACGCTTATCTTGCCATCAAAACCCTCCCCTCTTCTACAGAAAATGATAGACAAGGCAATAAACGGTGAGGATTTTAATGTTATCAACAACGAAGAGAATTTACCTGACTTAAAGGGTCACAATATTCTATTTGCAATAGAATTAAATTCAATAGGTATTAATCCTCAAATAAATCGAATCCTTGAGGAGCTTGTCAATAGAGGGAAAGATTCCTTGAAAAATTCAAGAGGTTCAATACTGATTCATAGTGGATACGACAACTTTACGAAAACTGCAGCTCAGGATATTGTATTCATTGCAAACCAGTTGGGTTGTACTTTCCCTGGCAGACCTGTAATAGAAGCAAATCAAAATTTGGACAACTACATCCCCTTAAAAAAAATATATGATTTATCTTTGGAGGATATTTGCCTCAAAAAAAGTGAAGAACTTGGAAGAAGACTTCTTTCAACTCAGGAGTATTTCAGAAACAAGACGATTGCGGTTCTACATTCTTCCAACAAAGGTACATCCAATACATATTCTCTTTGGGAAATGATTAAGGAACACCTTCATGATGTGGAAATAAATGAAGTTTATCTAGGGAATGGAACGATTACAGACTGCAGAGGATGTAGCTACAAAACCTGTAAGTACTTTGGAAAGCAGACTAAATGTTTTTATGGTGGTGTAGTTGTAGAAGAAGTTTATCCTGCAATTCAGGATGCCTCGACCATAATATTCCTTTGTCCAAACTATAACGACATGATTACAGCAAATATTGTAGCAACAATCAACAGACTTACAGCCTTGTTCAGAAAAACGAAATTCTATGACAAAAGAATCTTTACCGTGATAGTATCTGGTTTCTCCGGTGGTGATGCTCTAGCAAAGCAACTTATAAGTAGCTTAAATATGAACAAGACTTTTGAGCTTCCTCCTGAATTTTCAATAATGGCTACTGCAAATGATCCCGGATCAATTTATAACGTACCTGATATAAATGCAAAAGCTGAGAAGTTCGCAAAGCATATACTTAAAAACATCTAGCCTGATATATTCAGGCTATTTTTTTGCATAAAAATAAAGCTTCCTTTCCAAACATGGGAGGTCTGACCGTTTCCAGTCAGGCCCAGGCTGGTATTCTTAGACATTAGTCCTTAGAAACTACAGCTCGGAAACCTTTAATAAAACTTAGGATTTACTCTTGTCTTCTTTTAAATCTACGTTCAAATCCTCTGTGACCTTACTGGCATGCCCTTTAAACTCGCCAATTGCTTTCCCTAGTGATTTTCCTATTTCAGGAAGTTTTGATGGTCCGAATATGACAAGTGCGATTGCAAGTATCAGTATTAATTCCGGAGCTCCTAGTCTACCAAATCCCATATTAATCCCTCCTTTAAAAGCTGCTAACACTTATATTTATATAACTTGCTACTATAGCTACATCAATACTCTTTCTTTGTGTGTGTATACTGTAGCATTTCTTGATACAGCTCTTCCTACTAATGTGATTCCAAGTTTCAATGCAAGTTCTACTGCCAGTGAAGTTGGATTGCTTCTTGAACATATCACAGGAACACCTGCACGTGCTGATTTAAATACCATATCAGCTGATATTCTGCCAGTGGTAATTATTGTTGTTTTACCAATATCCCACCCTTTATAAGTTGCAAATCCAATAACCTTGTCATGAGTGTTATGTCTAGCTACATCTTCCATTGTAACAACTTGCTTGTCGTAGATAATAGCACTTGCATGAATTCCCCCATGCCTTCTATATCTTTCGGAATCTTGATACATAATGCTAAATGCATCTCTTATCCTCTTGAAGCTAACCAAAACATCTGAAATATTTACAGCAAGCTCTGAAAATTCTTCAGGAATATCACATATAGATCCGCATCCAGTTCCAAAAACATCTTTCAGGCTAAACCTCTTATCCGAAACATTTTCTGCTATAACATAAATTTGTCGAAGATCTTCGCATGCTGCTACAGTCATTATATCCGAGAACGATTTTACAACTCCAGTATTGATTAAGTGTCCAATTGCAAGCTCCCTTAAATCTGATGGAGTACACATTAGAGTTATAAGCTTTGAACCATTAAGGTTTATAGTAACTGGAAATTCTTCTGACAGCTCAATTGAATTTATCATATCCAGCATTTTCCTACCTCCTAATTAAGGATTTTCATCCTGACCTACTTCTATCCATTCTGCTAGATAATCAGCATATCCCTTGGACATGTATTTTCCAGAATATATAAACAATGCCCCGTTGCTGGCACTTGTAAATTTAAGATCATTGTATTCACTATCAAAGGATATTTCCGATAGCATCTCCTCCAACTCACCCGAGGATAAATCGTATGGTGGGAGATTAAACATTGTTACATAGGTGGGTCTTGGATATCTCCTTGATTCCTCCCTTACTGTATCAGCAACTAGTCTAATGATGTCCTTATTCTTGACTCTGATTATTATTCCTGCATACTTATCTGTCATCTCCTTGCCTGAATAATAGAATGTCTGAGCCTCAGCATCCTCGATGGTTTTCAACTCCAGTTCATCCTTTAAATTCAACAGCATCTCAGGAACATCAAGAGTCTCATCAACCTTATCCAGATTAAGTAAATGTTCAATCTCAAGGACGGTAAGTATCTTTCCATCCCTAGAATTTCTAATTAGAATTTCAGACAAATCTTCTTCAATATTTTTCTTATTCACTACCACTTCATCCCCTTCTAAGGTATAAGATTCATTGCTTCAAGCTCTCTTGCTGCAAAATCTAATCCAAGTCTTTCAAGAGTTTCTTTGGTTGGCGCACCAGTTTTAATGTCCCATCCCATTTCTTCATAGAACATTGTCAACGCTGTCTGCATATCATTTCTTTCCATTTTTATTGTTCCTTCAGTAAAAGGTTCCATTTCTGGATCCATATCATAAACCCAATCCATTATAACGTCATGCTCACTTCTCATATCCACTGTACCCATTTGTTTCACGGTTAATGCTCTGTGAAGAGTGAATACTCTTTCTGCCGCTAAGTCAAGTGACTCTTCCGTATAATCATCACCAGTGACTATGGACATGTATTTTGATTCAAGTGCAGTATCTCCTCTATAGTTTCTTTCCTTTAAAGGTGAAACCATCATAGGCCACATCCAGTTACATACAGTCAATGAGTCATGAAGTACATTTCTAAGAATTGACCATTTAGCAAACTTAGCCTTATATTTATTCATAGGAGTATATTTCGCAGGAAAATCTAGTGCTTCTTCAGATCCCCATATCTCAGCTGACACTTCTTTCAAAATATCAGTAGGCAACCCTGATCCTATTAAATTCATATGTGTATGTGATTGAGAATCCCTATTAAACATACATGAAATTAATGCTCCTACTTGTGCACCTGCTTCATTACTATGATGCACCGGGAATCCTAGAGGTGACCATATCTTGTAATCCTTACCATGCCAGAAATCATCACCAAAATTCCATCTTTTTGCAATCCAGTATGTACCATCGCCAAGATGACTGAATTCACCTTCTTTAAAAGTTATCCTTCTATAGAAATCCTTTAAAAATGCTGGATCTCCTGCTTCAAGTAAATCAAACGGTATTGAATTGTACTCTTCCTCTGATAATACTTCCTTCAACTTACCTGATTCATATGCATATTTAAAATCTCTACCTATCATTCCATAATTGCACCAAACTCCGTAATCATTTGCCAATTGTGAACCAAGACTCTTAGATATCAATCCAGCGTCACCTTCTTCAAACTGATCAGAAACACCTTTAAACATTACACCGCCAGGAGAATGATATCCCATACAAGTATTTGAAACGTATCTTGACACCCCGAATTTTTCAAGTTGTGGTACTTCCAACTGTGAGAAGCATCTTATAGGACATGACTGGCATCCACCCATTCTCTTAGTATACTTTTCAGCGAGTGGACCAAGATCCTTGACTCCTTTTTGTGTTCTAAGCCCTACAGTCTTAATATCACCAGGAGGGATTTCTCCTGTTTCAACTGGCGGCTCTGCTGCACCCCAATACAAGCCTTTTTGTGCTGTCCATCTACTACCTTTTGCATCGAACTCAGCCCATGGTTGAGGTGTACTAGGAACAACATGATTGTTATTTGCGCCTATCAGCTCCTTTAGCATATATCTATTTGTATCCAATAAGTCTTTTCCACTTCTTGCTATTTTCAATGAACCTGTGCCTATTATTCCAATTGCCTTAAGCTTCTTTGCTCCCAATATACTACCATGTCCACCTGCTGAATGTGAATAACCATTCATAATTACAGAAAGATTTACCAAATTTTCTCCAGCTTGACCAATTGCAGCAATACTGGCTTCTTTGCCCATCTCAGATGATACAAGTGCTGTTGTATTATTGATACCTTGACCCCACATCTTAGATGCATCTTCAATTGACACAACATCATCCTCGATCCTTAACCAAACAGGTCTTCCTGACTTACCTTCAACAATTATCGCATCATACCCTGCATATTTCATTGAAGCAGCAAAATTTCCTCCCATATGAGAGTCTGCAACCATTGGCTTGGGAGTAGTTAAAAAAAGAGATGTAATATTAGTCCTTGAACTACATGGCGCTCCTGAACCGGTCAGTGGACCAGTTCCAAATACGATCTTATTTGTTGAATCGTGAGGGTGTGTACCAACTGGCACCTCATCAAAAAGTACTTTGTATCCTATTCCCATACCACCTATGTATTCCTTATACTTACTAGTATCTTCCGTCGTAATTTTTCCGTTTGACAGGTTGACTCTTAGAATCTTTCCTGCCCATCCGTATGAAACTGTCATATTCTTCCCTCCTTATAATCCATTATGAAAATCTATATCCATTTTTTCTCATTGCTTTTTTTACATCTTCCCATGGTATCATCCTTAGTGCTCCAGTCGGACAGTTTTCAGCACAGTATCCACAAGCAACACATTTAGTGGATTTCTTAGTCTCTGGATCCACTGTTGGCATGTTCCAAGGGCAAGCATCTCTACACGCTCCGCACCCCATACATTTTGAAGCGTCTATTACACGTGCATTTCCTTGTTTTGAATCTGAATAGATTGCTCCTGTAGGACAAGCTCTTCCGCAGTAAGGTTCCCTACACTGTTTACAAGTCTCAGGACTCATTGAAAGATTACCAAATTGCCCATCTTGTCTGTAATAATCAATTCTTGGGCCCTCACTACCAAAATTGTAGTTCTCTGAAACTTTGACTCGGGAAATATAAGGTTGAATCTTTTCATCATGGATTGACGTGCATGAAATCTCACATCTCTGGCACCCTGTACACCTTGATGCATCAGCAACTAGTAGTCCACTTGGCAAAGCATAAGCTACCGTTTGTTCGCTTTCACAGCCAAGCATACTTAGTATGGACATTGAGATTACAGCTCCTCCAAAACTTTTTCCTGTAAGCTTTAGAAATTCTCTTCTTGTGGTCTCACGTTCCAAAAACTTCTTTTTTGAGTTTTCTTCCATATTTACCCTCCTTCGTTTGTTATATATCAAACTAGATTTATTTAAATAGCACTTTCTGCTAAGTAATGAATATATGACCCTAATTCACAACATTTACATAGCGCTACTTATGTTAATATATTAACATAAGTAGCGCTATGTTTCATTATTTTTTTTGTTTTTCAATATAAAACATATGCCTTATTATTTGTTCGAATTCTTCTACATTAAAATAACGGGGAATTTCTTCCCCGCTTAGCTTGCATTTCTATTCAACTGACTCCAGTCTGTGTCTTACAACCTTTTCAATCAACTCAACCTTATCCTGAGCGTCTTCTCTTGATTTACCTTTTGAGTAAATGTAGAGTTTTATTTTTGGTTCAGTCCCAGAAGGCCTTACAGCATACCATGAACCTTCATCCATATAATACTTAAGAACATTTGATTTTCCTGCATCGGTTTCATCTCTAAGATAATCTACCGTTTTTTGAAGCATCATTTCACCGATTGAATCTATGGAATGGTGTCTGATATCATCCATCATCCTTTTGATTCTTTCCTGTCCTTCCACTCCCTCAAGAACAATCGAAATTAGCTTTTCGTAATAATATCCGAATTCCTCGTAGATATCCTCTAGTACTTCTAGTAGGTTTCTTCCCTCTTTTTTATAGTATCCTGCCATTTCTGCAATCATCATTGAAGAAACAACTGCATCCTTATCCCTTACCAGATCCTTGTAAACATAGCCGATACTTTCCTCGTAACCGAACACGAAATTGAATGCTCCAGTTTCCTCCCATTCATTGGCTAGTGCACAAATATTCTTAAAACCTGTCAGAGTTTCAAATGTTGTTACATCATACTTCTTTGCAATGGCTTTTCCCAGATCACCAGTTACAATACTCTTGACTATTGCAGGATCTTCAGGTAGATTGCCTTTCTTGCTTCTTTCAGAAAGTATATAGTAGATCAACAATGCTCCTGTCTGGTTGCCATTCAAATAGGTATAATCCTTCTTCTCATTTCTAACAGCTATTGCAACTCTGTCACAGTCCGGGTCTGTAGCCAATAATAAATCTGCATCTTTCTTCAGTCCCAACTCTCTCGCATATTTAAATGCCTTGCTATCCTCTGGATTAGGATAGCCTACTGTTGCAAATGCATAATCAGGCTCTGCCTGCTCAGGTACTACAAAAATATTATTGAAACCTCTATCACTTAAAACCCTTCTTACAGGAATGTTTCCTGTACCATTTAATGGTGTGAAAACAATTTTGACATCCTTGTCAATATCATCATTTATTTTCATTTTTAATAGCTCTGAATAATACTCTTCATCAATTTCTTTACCAATAATTTGGATTAATCCCTTATCCTTTGCTTCTTCAAAATCCATCATCTCTATTTCTTTGTAATGGCCTATTCCATCAATCTCCTCGAGTATCTCATCTGCTACATCATCTAGAATCTGTGATCCTTCCTCCCAATAAGCCTTGTAGCCATTGTACTCCTGTGGGTTGTGGCTGGCTGTTACAACTATTCCAGATTGAGTGCCTAGCTTTCTAACTGCATATGACAGCATGGGTGTAGGTCTGATATCATCAAATAAGTATACTTTAATACCCTTCGCTGCCAGTACCCTTGCTGCAATTTCTGCAAACTTATCTGAACATAACCTTACATCATATGCAATAGCTACTCCTTTTTTCATGGCTTCTTTACCATAGTTCTCAATAGTACGTGCAAGACCTTCCGTTGCAAGGCTTACAGTGTATATGTTCATTCTATTTGTTCCTGCACCAAGCTTACCTCTCAACCCAGCCGTACCGAACTCAAGGTCTTGGTAGAACCTATCTTCTATCTCATCCTCATCAGTAAGTGCCTTCAGTTCCGCTGTTGTTTCTTCATCAAAAAATGGATCATCGATCCATGATTGATATTTCTCTCTATAATTCATCTTCATCCCCCCATTGGTAATATCTTTACATATCCTTTTAATTTATACCCTGTATTATTGTATATACCCATCGTTTTTCATAACAGACTGTTAACTTGCAGCTGATTCAGGGGTTGAAGCTTCTTTTCTAAAAAGTCTTTTTACTCGCACTCCTGCTCCCTCAAGGGTCATGTAAATCAACGGTATAATGATAATAGTAAGAAGCGTTGCTGCAAGCATACCTCCGATTACAGTTATTGCCAGTGGCGAGAATCTCTCAGACCCCAGTGCAAGTTGCAATGCAAGGGGCATCATGCCTATGATATCAGAGAATGCAGTCATCATTATTGGCCTGAACCTGGATCTGATTGCGACTTCAATTGCCTCAGTCATCTCAGCTCCCTCCTCCCTGCTATCATTGATAGCTGCAACAAGGAGTATAGAGTTATTGACTACCGTTCCTGCCAGCAGGATAAAACCAAGAAGTACCGGCATGGACATATACTTGCCAGTCAGTGCCAATGCAGGTGCAATACCGATTACAACCATTGGTATTGCCGCCATTATGGTCACAGGATGCAGAAAGGACTTAAACTGTGGTACCAGAATCAGATACACAAAAACTATTGCAAGTGCAATCAGGAATGCCATATCGCCTACTGAGTCTGTCAGTGTCTTTTGCTCACCGCCGAATTCAATTCCATATCCCTTGGGCAGATCCATAGCGTCAATTTCAGCCTGTATATCAGCTACAACATGACTGAATGCCCTGTCTTCTGTAAATCCATTGATATGAACGGTGTAAGACATATTCTCCCTTTCAACAATGTTCGACCTATTTTCAACCTCTATTCTTGCTACCTCGTTTAAAGGTATCCTGATTCCAAGAGGAGTCGTAAGATATGTGTCCATAAGATATTCCAGGTTGGATGTGGAATCTCCGTCATAGCCCACTCTCACATCGATTGAATCATTTGTTCCTATTGTCATGGAAGTAGCATCTATGCCCTCCATCCTTCCATAGATCTGAGTAGAAACAGATGCGCTTGTAAGACCCAGCTCTGATAACCTTTCACTGTCAAGCTTCAGTGACATCTGTCTGTAATCATTGTTAAAGCTTGTAAATATATTTGTTGTGCCGGGAACCTCCCTTATGCTATCCACTGCCTCTTCAGCAATATGATATAGGACATCCAGGTCTTCACCTGTAACTTTGATTGCTATTGGAGCAGAAGCTCCTGTAACAGCTGTACCTCCCTTTTCCTTTACAACATACCTGTTTATATCAGGAATTTCTTCAATTCTTTCCCTCAGGGCTACCTGGAATTCCCAGATTGATAGGCTCCTTTCCTTCCTTGATGTCAGGTTAACAGTTATCATAGCCTGGTCGCTTCCCATGATACCAAAGTCACCCTGCTGCATGTTTCCTTCCTCATAACCAATCCTTGAATCAAAGGAAACCACCTCATTGACCTCCAGAAGATAATCCTCAAGTGCCCCTACGGCCTCCTCTGTCTTCGCTAAAGGTGTTCCGGGAACCATTTCAATTGTTACATAGGAAACCCCGCTATCAAACTTTGGAAGCATCTCCATTCCATTTGATACGATAAACAAAGCGCTCATAACCATCAACACAACCATGACCACCAGGGCTCGCTTCTTCTTTTTTGAAGTCTTATGGAATAGGCTTACATACTTTTCCATAACAAAATCCATAAATTTGTTAAATGGCTTTGAAAAAGCCGAAACCAGCATCTCTGTCCTCTTAAACTGTAATGGCTGGAACATCACTGTCAAAAGCGGAATTATTAACAATGCCACCAACAGCGAAGACGATATCGCAAATATCAATGTCATTGACAAAGGCCTGAACATTTCGCCAACAAATCCTGATATAAAAAGCAAGGGAATAAGAACTATAAGAGTTGTAGTAGCTCCTGCAATACTTGGAAGCGCAATTTCATCCGTGCCCTCAATTGCAGCTCTTGTTATTTCCTTGCCCTGACCGATATGGCTGCTTATATTTTCCACCACTACAATTGCCGTATCAACCACAAAGCCTATACTCAGTATCAATGCAGAAAGCGTTACCAGATCCAGATCCATATCGAATATTTTCATCAAACCCATGGTACTAAGGAACACGAGAGGCATTGAAATTGAAATAACCAGTGATCTTGATACATTATTTATAAACAATAAGATTACCATCATAGTGAATCCTATTGCAAGCATAACACTTGTTGCCATATTTGAGACCATCTGATTAGTAAACGCAGAATCATCAGATGCTACAGTCATTTCAACATAAGGATAGGATTCTTGAATTTCTGCCATTTTCTCATTTACCACTTCAATGACTCCAACTGTGTTGTAGTCAGCTTTTTTAGTAATAAGAAGAGCAAGAGCCTCCTCGCCGTTTAATCTGTAGGATCCCTGCCTGTCGATAGTTGCTGATTCCACAGTTCCAAGGGCTGAAAGGGGCACTGTGTTTCCACCCCCAAGAGGTACATCAATGTTCCTAAGCTCCTCCATGGATATAAGGCTTTCCTCCACCCTTAAAAGAAGATCTCTTCCCTCGTAGAGAATACTTCCTCCTGGAGCTTTTATATTGGATGTTTTCAATGCTCCTACAATCTGGTCCATTGAAAGTCCATATGCCCTTACAGTAGCCTCATCCAGACTTACCCGGATTTCCTCACTGTAACCTCCGAAGATGTTTACAGCTGCTACACCCTCCACCAACTGCAGTTCATATGCTAGCTTGTCCTCTGTCAGACTTCTCAAATCCTTCATAGACAGGGACTCACTCTTCAACCCTATAGTCATAACAGGCTGGTCGGAAACACTGAATTTAAGAACCTGTGGATCCTGAAGACTGTCTGGCAAGGAATTCTTTATTGTATTTATGGTGTTCTGGATATCTATGGATGACTGGTCAACATCCGTTGAATAATCAAATGTCAGACGTATTATAGACAGGTTGTCCTGGCTGGAGGAGCTAATGTCCTCTATTCCGTCTAGCTTGGCAAAAGCTTCCTCCATGGGCTTTGATACATCTGTGGATACGTCAAGTGCCATGGCTCCCGGGTATACGCTCATCACTGTCGCTGTTGGAGGACTTGTATCCGGAGAAAGTTGAGTGTTCAATGTGAACATGCTATATATTCCGAATATCAATATACCTATTATCAGGGACAGAACCACATATTTCTTTCCAGTTGAAAAGCTACCGAAACTCATTCAGTCCCCTCCTCATCAAGAGTATAGATAAGTGACCCATCGCTCAATGACTGAATATTTCTCGTTGCGATTACATCACCCTCTGCAAGCCCTTCTATAACTTGATATTCACCGTTTACACTGTCACCAGTCTTGATTTTTCTTTCATAAACCCTGTCTTTTCCGTTATATATATATATAACATTTCCACTTTCCAGGGATTTCACTGATGAAGTTGGTATCATTATTTCATTTCTGCTGGAATCAAGGAATATTCTTATTCTTGCACTTGAACCCATAACAACCAAATTTTCAGGTATCTCTACATCAATCCTGACATCACCGATTCTTGTCTTTGGATTTACACTTCCACTTTTATATGATACAGTCCCATTTATCAGTTCATTCGAACCTGACAATGTAATTTCTGCATCCATGCGCGGCCTTATCTTCTTAAGGTCAGACTCACCCACCTGTGTTACAACTCTTAAATTGTGAACATTGTCCAGTGCAATCAATGCTCTGCCCGGAGAAGCCAGCTCGCCAATTGATACCATTATCTGTGTAACCTGTCCATCAAAAGGAGCTTTGATTGAAGCATCCCTTAAAGATAGCTCCAATTCATTCATGGAGGAATCAATTTCTCCAAGCTGTGCAGCGGAAACATCACGTTCCTGTGCAAGCTTGTCGTAATTTGAATTTGCAGTACGTTCAAGCTCCTGAAGCTGAAGTCTTTCCTTTTGGAGCTGATGCTCGCCTTGATCAAGCTGTGATTTTGATACTGCTCCACCCTCATACAGCGTTCTCAATTTATCAACCTCTGACTCCTGAAAATTCAGTGAGAGTCTTGCTGACTGAATCTTGGATACAATTGGATTTGATGAATAATAACTGCTAAGCTCAGAGTCCAGATAGGATATTGTCTGATAAAGCATGTTTTTCTTCTGCCGTATAGTATCCAGCTTTGCCTCCAACTGCTCTGTATCAATTTCAACAAGAACATCTCCCTCATAGACAACATCCCCTTCAGTTACATTTATGGAGATTATGTTTCCTGTCACCTTGGGACTTAGCATCGCTTTTGTCTCACTTTCAAGAGTTCCCAGATAGGTAAGGTCCTGTATCATAGATTTTTTCTCAACCTGAAGCAGCTCAGTTACTATACCCTGTTCCTGCCTTCCTTGTTCTGTACCATCAACCTTCAATGATGAAAACATATTGCTCTTAATGATAAAATATCCTGCCCCTACGATAGTCAGTCCAATTATAATCTTCTTCCAGCTCATACAATCACACCTCTCTGGTTTTACTGGTTGCATCTATCATATTGGCCAATCTGCCTGCAAATTCCTTCACTGCGCATTCATCCCTTGCTGGAAGAAAGAGAAATGATAGTATGCTTCCCATTATCAATCTTATGGTAAAATCTTCATTTATTATTTTAAAACCAATTCGTTCAAGACCATTTTGAATAAGATCGCCAATGGTTTTTATAAAGTCTATATCAGACAGCTCATGGTTCATCTGATTCTCCATAAGTATTAATCTAACGACACCATGGTTTTCAGATATTACAGATAGCCTGTCTTCAAGGAATCTTTCCAGGGCTTTCTGTGGAGTTTCAGAATCCTCAATTGTCAAACTTTCTTCCAACGTTTCTGTAAGAATGGGAATTACTCCTTGAAGGAAAATTTCCCTTTTTGAATCAAAGTTTCTAAAAAGAGTTACCTCTGAAATTCCAGCTGCCTCTGCTATTTGTGCAGTTGTTGTTCCTTTATATCCATTATCTACAAAGATCTCCATGGCAACTTTTAATATCTGTGCCTGTCTTTCTTGCCTACTCATCCTAATTCTATTTTCTTTCATAATAACCTCCTTATGTAAGTGCTTACTTACTATAATAACAGAAGAATATATTTTGTCAATTAAAAAACCGGAGATTTCTCTCCGGTCGTCACAACTTATTATACTAATCTAGATGTTTCCTGAATAATTCATTATATCTTTCAGCATTATTTCTAATGGCTTTGACCTCATCTTCGGTAACCTTTCTTACAACTTTTCCAGGAATACCGATAACCATTGAATTGTCTGGGATTTTTTTTCCTTCGGTAACTACAGTTCCTGCGCCTATTATACAATTATCTCCTATTACAGCGTTGTTAAGAATAGTTGCACCCATTCCCACGAGAGTATTGTTTCCTACTGAACACCCATGAATTATTGCATTGTGACCAACGACGGTGTAATCTCCTATTCGAGTAGGCACATCGGTTTCTGTATGCACCGTAGCATTATCCTGAATATTTGAGAATTTGCCAATAATAATATCTTCAATATCCCCTCTTATAACTGTACCATACCAAATGCTGCTACCTGCACCGATTTTAACATCACCGATAACAGCAGCTGTTTCTGCAACAAATGCATCCTTGTGAATCTGTGGTTTGATTTCACCCAAATTTTTTAACATACAAGCACTCCCTTTTTCTTTATTAACTCATAAAAGTTCCCCCGGTCATAGACCAGGGGATAATCATTATTCAAATCTTTTGGCTCTTTCAAGTCTATCCTTGTTTATTTCCCAGTCTTCATAACCATCCTGCAATATCTTGTAGTAGCTGTCCGGTGGTGCCTGCTCTTTTTTGTCTACCATTGAGTACACAAAAGCTTCATACAGGTTTCCGTTTTCATCAACTACCTCAACAATTATCCTCTCATAGAGGTCAGGATGTCCCTCCAATATATCCAGTTTTTCAAGCTCCTGCTTGGATATAAGATAAAGTCCTCCAACCACTTCCTCACCCTCTGCAGGAATTATGTCTGCAAGCTCGTTAAAAGTAAGCTTGTAGTCTTTCAATCTTACCTTCTTTAAAGGTATTGCATGTGGACATCTGCTTGACATATACTTCTTGCTCAAGTTACTTGCGTACGCAAAATATAACATAAACACACCTCCTAGGAATCCTCATCTCATTATTACCCCTTGGAGGTGCCTTCTATTCGCAACTATTCTCTTTTTATCTATGCACTAAGCTTAATTCTCTCTTCACTTTCAAAGAAAATATCTTCAGAAGGAGTTCCTTTTGATAATAGTATTTCATAGCATTCTTTTATCATTGCACCTGAACCACACATGTATACTTTATGTCCAGTTATATCAATTTCTTTCAATAAGCCTGTTACATAACCCTTATAAAGGTCCTCCTGCTCTTGCTCTTCTCTTGATGCAGCAGGCAGATACTCAAAATTATCATACTCCTTCTGAAGCTCCTTGAAGTAATCATGATAAATAAAATCAGCAACATACCTCTGACCATTTAGCAGCTTGACCGATTCAACAGAGCTTCCTTTTGAAAGACTTTCCTTGGCAAGACCAATAAATGGTGTAATTCCTATTCCATTGGCAATAAACAGCATCTTCTTGGTATCTTCACCAGGTACAAGGTGGTTTCCCATAGGTCCTTCCAAAATAACCTTGTCTCCCACATTGAATCTGAATATGATTTCAGTTCCATAGCCATTCTTTACCCTCTTGATTATAATCTTAAGAATTTTGTCATCCTCATTGGCTGATGATATTGAATATGCTCTGTACTGAACTGGATTGTCCTGGATCTTGACCAGAATAAACTGCCCCGCCTTGTAATGAACCTTTGTTGGATTTTCAAATCTGAATACGAACTCTTTCAAATCCCCTCCAAGGTCATTGATTTCCATAAGTGTGGATTCTATTTCCTGTCTGTTTTCATAGCCTTTGACATCGCTCATCTGTATTATGTTCACAGCTTTACGTTCAGTTTCCAGGGAAAGCAAATTTGCAGGACAGTTTTCAACACAAGTGGTACATTTTATACAGTTGATATTATCAAATTGATTATTCTCATTAAACTCCAAATAAGGCGTTAGCTGGAAAGGACAAACCCTGGCACACTTTCCACAGGTGTGGCACTTATCCTTTGACTCTATTGTTATTCTCTTTTCCGTATGCTTTACAACACCAACAGTCTTTCCCAGTCTATAGGATAGCTTCTGAAGGGTTCCCATTGGACAGAACTGGCACCAAGTTCTTGAATTGACCAATAGAGCAACCGCTCCCCCAACAACCAAAACCATGAGGTATGTATTTACGAAAATATATCCCAGTCTCTCAATAAAGCTATATGTTCCCCAAAGTGCTGCAATTCTAAATAGTTTCCTTGAAAAGTTAATTGTAAAGAACAAGAAGAATGCTCCTATAAACCATTTGCTTTTTAAAAATAACGGTATCTTCTTATTCAAACTTATTGGATTAATAATATTGTCAAACAAACTTCCATGTGGGCAGAAATTTCCACACCAGTGTCTGCCAGAGAAAAAGGATGTTCCGATCAGACCAGACATTATACCTATAACAAGCACCCCCAATCTAGGTTCCCATAATCCACCTATGGCTACCATGAAAGTAAAAATCCATGCATATTTTCTTACAATTGTAAATGTCCTATTTGTTTTTATGTAATAATTGTTCAGTTCATCCATGTCATATTCCCCTTTTATGTTTTATACCCTGCCTGGGTACAGTTTTCAATTATACACGATGAATAACTGGTTGTCAATTTTGTTAACAAATTGTCACTAAACGGTTTACAATTAATGAATACTTGTTATAATGAGGCTATGGAGGTGATATATTGTCTGCTTTAGTAATCTTGCTTATCAATTTTCTTATTATAGTACTTGTTATATTTACACAACTCCACCTATACAAGAGTGAGAATCATATGAGCAAATGTTTGACATGTTCATTCAGCTTGACCATGGCGGTCCTGTTGGCATTATTTAACTTTTCATTGTCCACTGCAGACACTTTTTTCGATAGAACTGCAACACTATATCCAATAATTATTGCACTCTTTGCTTTTTATTTGAGATGGAAGAAAGGCAGATTGACTATTTTCATAAGATTGATATTTTCAACTGCAATTATCTCTGGTTTAATTGACTATCTTATATATGTTAAATAAAAAATCCTCTGTATCAATTTAGATACAGAGGATTCTTAGTCTTCAAGATCAAGTTTGTTGAGAATATCTCTTAACTTCTTTATTTCATCTTTTTTAAAAGTTAATCCTTTACTCATCTTCTCATAATCAGGGTCCCACTCTCTAATGTCATATTTTGCTGGATAGTTGTTCCATGATACCATATTGATTTCCTTTTTCCAGCCTTTTGAGGATTCACTCAATTCTCCAAGTTTATCAGTTATTTCATATTTAATTTCTGCCATCACAATTTCCCTCCAGTTAATTTTATGTTTTTAATTATTATACCAGCAAAATATCAATAATTATACTCATTGTGGTATATTTTTGTTATAATCAAAATTAATATAAGAAAGCGGTGATTTTAATTGAACGGTCTTATTTTAAAGATAATTGCTTTATCAACCATGATAATTGACCACTACGGTGCAATTTTCCAACCCTCGGAGATGGCGTTCAGAATGATTGGAAGGCTAGCTTTTCCAATCTACTGTTTTCTATTGGTAGAGGGATTTTTACATACCCGCAACATAAAAAAATATGCCTTACGCTTGTTCGCTTTTGCATTGCTCTCTGAAATACCTTTTGACTATGCTTTTTACAGAGGTCTAAACTGGGGTCATCAGAATATTTTCTTCACCCTCTTTATTGGACTCGTGGCAATGTATTTCATAGAAAGAAAGGACGTGCAAGAGAGTGCATCGCCACTTATTGCAATTGGCGCTGCAGCTGCAGCAACCTTCCTAGCCACTGATTACAGCTTTATTGGAATTATCTACATACTGGTTTTCTATTACAGCAAAAATCTTCCAGCTGTCCGAAGGATGTCTCTGGTTGCTGGAATATTTTTTTTAACAAATCTGGTTTCCACTGGATGGATTCAACAGTATTCGCTGTTGTCCCTTCCGATACTGCTCACCTACAACAGTAAGCCCGGCCCAAAGATCAAGCCTCTACAATATGCCTTCTATTGGGCTTACCCGCTTCATCTTTTTATATTTGCAGTTATCAAAGGCAATATCACCTTTTAGAAAATCAACCTCCTCCCAATACCTGCAGAATAAGAATTTGATCATCTTCCTGGAGCTTCGTATCCAGGGAGGTTTTTTCTTTGTTTACAAGAATTGTTAATCCATCAACAGGGCTACCGTTAACTCTTTCTAGATAATTTACAACATCTGCAACCGTAGCGTCTTTTTCTAGACTCATTTCAGAAGGAATATCAATATCTGTTACACCAATAAACTTTATCTTAACAATCATTAGCTCACCTCGATTTCGTTTTAAAGTGCAATGTACATTAATCCATGCATTCTAATTATATCATGTAACTCAATACTACTTCTAGACTAAGAAATCAATCTATCCATCGTTAAATTTGAATTTTAAGCCCCTTTACTAATACCCCCTATGGGTGTATAATTAGTTAGAACAAAAATCTGGAGGTGCATCTTGAAAAAACAAAAAAGAAACAACAAGAAAAGCAGCGGCAAGTCAAAAATAGCAAAAATCATTGAATCTAAATGCGACAGATCTCCTTTCTGCCCGGTTAAGAGAGTCTGCCCCACTGGTGCGGTTGAAAGAGCCGGTTTTTTCATGGGAAAGGTTGTAATAAACGACGAGAAATGTATTGGATGCGGAAAATGTATTCAGATATGCCCACATAAGGCAGTTTCATTTTAAGTACTTATTAATAATGGCTCACCTTCCGGTGAGCCATTAATTATTAATACTCTCTCATATACATTCCCGAAACCATAAGCCAGTAATTGCTCCGGTCGTTATTTGTATCAATTCCTATCTCTACATTTTCAAATACTAATAGTATCTGGATCTCATCTGACTGGAATACTACACTCATCTCCTCAATACTTGCCTCCCTGGATACTCGTTCACCGGGTGGATACTTTTCTTCTATATCATTAAAATAATCCTCAAGATTCTCCTGAATAATAATCTCATCTTCCAGCTTAACTACTAGTTCAGGTATGCCAGTCTTAGTAGTTATCCAAGATATATCATATTTCCCACGTTGTCCCTCCAGCTCTGTAGTTACTTCTTCGCTACCATAGTAATCCTTGAAATTAATACCCCAGGTATAGTCTTCAATATCCACCACACCTGATGTCAACACCAGATTGGTTGTAAGGTACATCCTTGGATTTTCACCATCATACTCTGGCCAGGTCTTCTCAAATCCGAATGTTTCTATAAACTCCTGGTCATTATTCATATCTTCACTTAACCATGCTGGGATGTTTTTGTTCTCTCTATAGGCAAGAAAACTTACTGCATCGGTTATATCCTCCCTGACATTCCTATCAGGCTCAGTTGTAGCTGGAATAATTTCGTTGTCTTGAAGCATTCCTTCCCTCTCAAGAATTTCCTCCAGTCTGTTCACCTGGTATTTTACCGGAAGTGTATGGTATCCAATTATAGGAAGTACTGCTATCGCCGCAATCAAGCATCCTAGAATTGCGATTCTTCTGTGTGATTTCTCCTTCAAGAATATTAACATAATCACTGAAATTACTGTAAATACCCATACCATTATGAAATTATATTCAATAATTTTAAGGCCTGTGTCACTAAGCTGTACAATTAAAGCCCAGGCCTCAAATGCCAAAATTACAAGTGCAGTGAATGGATAGGCCCTCTTGAAAAAGTTCACTAGACCAGTGTCTTGTCTGGTTACCATTATATGGAGCCAGATTCCACCAAGTGCGTAACTTGCTGCGATACCGGATAATCTGACAAAGGATGATTCCACACCGGACATTACTGTTCGCATTGCCCATAGCAACAATACAAGTGTCAGGGCAAGAAGTATGGGTACTAGAATAAATCCAAGAAGAACCTGTACAAATTTTGGCTGATCCTGAAGTTCCTGTCTTCTTGGATCTTGTGTACCTTTCCTGAAATCAGGAAAATAGCCAATAAAAATACTAAATGTCATAAACCCCACAATTACTGCTATATATTCAAATACTTTGTTGCTCATGTCATTGTAAAGAAGAGACTGAATGGCACCTGCAACACCTGAAGCTCCCATCATTAAGACCAAACCATAAAGTATAGCCACAAAAAATACCTTGTGAGTCATAAAGAAAGCTCTGGCAAAGTCTGATTTCTCTTCAGGAAAAGATGCAAGGTAAACAAATACTATCATTCCTATAACCATGGCAACAGAAACTCTGGATCTTGCTATGGAAGACAGATATCTGTATTCCATTCCAAGCCCACTTTCACCGAAGAAGTAAAGCAACAGAAATGCTACAGCTGTAACTGCAAATCCACCAATGTTGGCAATTGTAAATGCCTTTGAAGTATTGTATCTGCTGTTTGCTCCTGTTATGGCGGTAAGACTCCATATTGCACCCAGAGCCAAGGCCCACTGCAAGGAATTAAGAAGAAAACCGTATTCCTGTTGAACCTCCCATTCAAGGTGTATTTTAATAATTGCTACCAAAGCAAACAAAAAAGCATTTCCTATGGCTGCCGGATATGTTCTGAAGGCTTCAGCTGCCCTCTTGAAAACTCCTGAAACTGCCGATCTAAAATTATCCATTTTTGATACCTCCAGAAATTGTCTGTTTGTTCTATCTTGTAGTACTCATACCCTATATTAGAAATGACGCAAGCTCCACTCATTGAGCAAATACAGTGATAATATTCACTGCCCTTTTTTGGTTAGAAACTATATGGACCATACCATGTTATATATATTTCAGAGTTGTTTGCGACATTTATTAGTGGATACTCTGCTTCCCACAGACCAATAAACTGATCCCTTCTGATTCCATCTGGATTGATGTAATTGCCTTCAAGAAAATGAGGATATTCATCATATAATCCAAGATACATAACCGTCATCTCAACATCTGTTCCAATCAAGTCAGCGTATCTGTTTCCTACAACTCTAAGTCTCTGAGCAATCCCTTTCACAACATCAGAACTGGCACCTAGCATTTCTTCAAATCCATCTTCGTTGACATATGCATATATTCTTGTAATCCTATTGTCGCTTGTCCTGCTAACATCGTATCCCTCAAAGTTAATTAATGTACCTTCAGCACTTATTGATGGAAGATTCATTATGAGATCATCAAATACTTCTCCTTCCGACATACCTTTGAAAAGAGACAAATAATTTGAATGATTCCTTTCAGAAACAACACCATCCTTTACAGCCGAAACTGCAAACATTATCCTGGTTCCTTCCTGATACTCACCCAAAGGAATAATTACTTCATTCTGGTAAGTCCATCTGTCTGAACCATTATTATTCTTAACAGGCTGAAAAGTTTCCCCGCCGTCTAAGGACTTGTGTATCATGAAATAGTCTGCCTCCATCCAATCCCACTTCAATGCTGCTTCATCTTCATTTTCTTGTCTGGCAATAATATTTATCGGTGGATTGAGAATGTCTTCAGAACTGTTAAATTCTTCAAGCGTTAAATTTTTTGATGTATCTAGTGTTTTCAATATATTAATAGGTTTTGCAAATCCAAGACTCTCCACTCCATACATTCTAGCAAAAACTACTCCAACAGCCATGCCATATTCATCCAGCAAAACTCCTCCACTACTTCCTTCGCTCAAGGGCAATGTCACTTGTATTTCATCATTAGTTAAGCCGCTTACTATTCCTTCGGTAAGAATATTTCTATAGCCTATTGGGCTATTGATAGAATAAACCTTTTGTCCTTTCACCAGTCTAGATGAATCCCCTGATGATATAGGTCTTGTATTCAAGTCCTGAACTGATAAAACTGCAAGATCATTTCCACTGCTAAAACCAGCTACTGACACCTTGCCTTCATAAACATCTCTGTTATCGTATTCAATTGTTAAATTTGTTGCTCCTTCAATGACATGATAATTGGTCGCAATCTTTCCAGGAGCAAAGAAAAAACCGCTTCCATATCCAAAATCTCCATTGTCATACTCTGTAAATATCTGCACAGCACTACTGGTAAATTCACCAATCTGCTCAGCTGTAAGTTTTCCTTCTCCTCCGTACTGGTTAAATAATCTTACAACTAGCGCAATCGCCTGCTCCCTGGTAGTTTCCATCTTAGGAGCAAATGTATTTGATCCTATACCGTTTATAATACCGTTCTTGCTCATAAAGCCAACTTCATTTCTGAACCACATGCTTATTTCAGACCTATCTGAAAAACCAAGTGTATAGGTTCCCTGTGTTATAACTGGATCCACGCTCTCCAAAGTTCTGAACAATAAAGCTGCTATAGCTTCTCTGGTAATAGTGCTTTTAGGTCTGAATGTTCCATCTCCAAATCCCTCTACAATACCAAGGTCATAGGCTTTCAGCACTTCAGGGTTGCTTGTATCGGAAAAAGGATTTGCGGATTGATTTTTGGCAACATTCCCAGATAAAGCTTCGTACAATCTTATAACCATCTCAGAGAATTCCTCCCTGGTTATATTGCTTTGGTAGCTACTTAATAAGCTCTGGGGAACGAGATTGTACTCCCTAGCTATCTCCACCTCAGATATCGCCCACTGGCTGGGAGCAGCCAATGATTGTGTTGTACCTGCCATTATAATTAATATCAATAATAGCGTTACTAGTTTTTTCATTTTCACACCTCTTCATTTATTTAATCCCATTTAAAATATACCCATATGGAATGAGTCAACCCAAAAGAATAGAGTACAACAGGTTTTCATCATCTAATCCTATTATACTCCATTATTATGTTAAATATTTGATTTTAAGTAAATCTTAACCACATTGTAATCTTTCTAAAACTCTTAATCACAACACTTACTCTATATTACTTTGTTTTGCTTCTTTGCCAGTGCATCTTTGGATGTACCAATTAAAAGCCCTATTGATATCCCTATGGGTATGCCTAGAGCAATATTGTCAAAAGTAGTCAATCCCAACACTACTCCGATGCTGACTCCAAGGGACATCCACAATCCTGTATTCTGCCCCAATTGAATCAGGGCATGATTCTTATTCAAATGACTAACGTAATTGCTTTTGATTTTAAAGTGTTCCTTAAGTATGTCTTTGTTAATTTCATCATCCATGTCATTAAGTCTTCTCAGATATTTTTCCATATCTTTTAACATTGATTTACAGTCTTTACATTCGCCTGAAAATTCATCAAATCTTATGGCAATTCGTCGAAGTAGCTTGGTATCAAGCTTCTTGATAATATCCTTACTATTAGTTTCTTCCAACTTGTCAAATGATTTATTTATTCTCTCCAGATCAGACACCAGATAATCCTCACTTTCCGTCAATTCGTTTTTATTCAAAACGTATGAAGCAGATTGATCACAATTTTATTGTAAATTAAGCTGTTATAGAATTACTATAATTGCTAAATTCTTCTTTTTTGTTTTATTATGGAACTCTCTTTTACTACCCCAATAAGATACCCTATTGCAGTTCCTGCAACAGAAAAAGGTAATAATGAACCATTTATAAGTCCTACAGTAACACCCACTGCAATACCTAAAGGTACAAAAATACTAATGAAATGTCCCGGTCGATATAGTTTGTGCACCTTTCTCAAATGCTTCAGCATATTCTCTCTCAAATCCTCATGTTTTCTATTCATAGCTCGATCAAGGTAGCCTTCATTTTCATTTATTTCTTTAAAGTGTTCATCTGCTTCTTCTAATAGACTTTTACATTCCCGACACTTACCAGCTGCGGAATCGAATCTTTGAATCATTCTTTCAAACAATTGCAGGTCAAGCAATATCTTATCCTTCTCCGTCATTGTCTGAGACATTTCTTTAATATCACTTAGCAACTCCTTACCTATTTTCATCCACCATACCTCCGTATATTTTAATAATTAACTCAACTCAGTTATAAAAATCGCGCTTTAGAAATAGCTTAAACAAATAATTCTCCTATAATTATAACACAAGAGAAAGCACAAATCACTTGTCTACTTGCCGAATTGCTTAAGGTATTTCCATAAGGGTATATAATTTCTAAGTACAATCCTATTACAAGGGAGGTTTAAACCATGAGAAAGCAAAAAATTATTATTGGACTACTCTTAGTATTATCATTGTCATTTGGAGGCTGCAGTCAGGATACCCCTGTAGATTCTGAAACTGAAGGTTTAGAGGCAGAAAACCCTGAAATTGTTGATGAATCTCATGAACCTATAGTTGAAGAGCCTGAAGTAGAGCAACAGGAAAGCTTGCTTTCAGCACCTTATGCAGATATAATGATGGGAAATCAATACACTATGAAGTATAAAACCATAACCCAGGTTGAAGGTCAGGAGTATGAAGCTACAATTACCACAGTTATCGATGGTGAAAATTTCGCAACGGTCTTCGAGTCTGAACTGGCTAACAGTACTACTATTCAAATGGACGGAAAACTCTACATGGTGATGCATGACCAAAAAATGGTGATGGTATTTCCCGAAGATACTGATCAGGCCTCAGAATTTAACGAGACCGAAAGCGATATTGTTGACACTGAAGGTATGACTTTTACCCAGAGTGGCACTGCAGAGTTTATGGGTGAAACTAGAAAATTTGAGGAATACAATCTTGAAGATGGTTCCATCAGGTACTATTTTGACGGTGAAAGCTTAGTTGGAATGGAAATGACCGGTGAAGGATACAACTCCAAGTGGTTGATTGAAGATTTCAGCGATTCAGTGGATATGAGTTTATTCAGCATTCCTGATGACTATACAATTTATGAACCCTAAGAGTTAAACTATTCAAAAGCAGGCCTTACAAGGCCTGCTCAGAGCGTAGACAAACCCCAGATTTTGAATCTGGGGTTTGAGTTATATTGGAATATTTTTGTGATTTGGATAATACTTGATAAAAGACCTGCTTTTTTGCTCCTTAAATTCTCATAATTCGGGTGCTTTCTGCCCATTCTATCCATCATTATTGCTAATTTTTTCATATTTAGGCATGTAAAGGTAAGGGCTGCTTTCATCTGCATTTTTTGTTGCCCCTTCATATTTGTGTATCTGAAACCATGATATTCTTTAGCACTTCCAAACTGCCTCTCTATTGTTTCTTTTCTTTGTTTATAGTCTTTTTTACCTTGGTGGGTATATCTGTAATCTTCACTTATATCAAGGTAATCTTGCCAGATATGTCGAGTCATTACCCTTTGATTTTTCACGCTTTCTGTACACCTGCTTAAGCTTTTACAATTTGAACATTTTTTTGGGTCGCTTTTATAGTGTCGATACCCATCTCTATCTGTGGTGGAGTACTTTAGAACTTCATTTTCTGGACAAATATAGCAGTTGTAGTGCTCATCATATACAAAATCTGTCTTTCTAAACCCATCAATCAATTTGGGAGATTTTTTCGGTGCCGTATATGGCAATACTGGCAATACCTTATCTTCCAACAACAATTTTGCTATTGCCGGTGTCTTGTAACCTGCATCCATTACTATCTTTTCAGGGTTATATTTCCTTATCTTGTTTTCATAGAATGGGATAAATGTTGTGCTGTCATGTAGATTCCCTGGATAGCTTTCATATGCAAGGATCCAACCATTTTTATCACAACTTGTCTGTACACTATATGCAAAGACTTCTTTGTGTTCTCCTTTATGGAATAGTCCACTTTCGGGATCTGTTGTGCTTTGGGTTATCTCCCGTTCCTTTCCTCCAGATGAGCCTCCTTTTGGGGGTTTTAAATCTTTCTTGTTGTTTTTCTTTCGATCGTCCTGAATTTCTTTATCAAGCCTCTGTTGATATGATTTTGATTTTGGCCTAACTCTAACCTTTTGAGTTTTGTATCTGTTTGCATGTGCTTTTACATGGGTTGAATCAATGAATTGTACATTAGAATCTACGAAACCTTGTTCATATGCTTGCATCAGAATATTATCAAAAATCTGCTGGAACAAATCTGTATCCTTGAATCTTCGGCGGTAGTTTTGACTAAATGTTGTAAAATGGGGCACATTGTCGTAAAAATCTAGCCCTAAAAACCATCTGTATGCTAGATTTACTTCAACTTCCTTGATTGTTTGCCTCATGCTTTTAATCCCAAAAAGATACTGTAACAGGACAAGTTTCATTAAGACGACAGGATCTACGCTTGGTCTGCCATTGTCGAGACAATATTTGTCTTCCACGAGTTCATAGATGAAATCAAAGGAGACAGTACGGTCGATTTTTCTGAGTATGTGATTTTGTGGTACCAATTGCTCTACAGAAACCATTTGTATTTGCTCGGTCTTATTTTCACTGTTTTTATGTAGCATTCACATTCGTCGAGTAGACTCTGTCTCGACTCCCTCCTTTCAAAGGAAATTCTTTGTATGTGGAGGGTTGAGTCTCAAGAACCC
>NZ_JBMEMN010000022.1:0-51354 GCF_049310905.1 Gudongella sp. DL1XJH-153 | reverse complement strand
TGTCGTTATCTTTTTTTGATAACTATTGAAATTACAATATTTTATAGCTATTTTAAAGGGATAAACTTGACACTACCCTGAATATAAAGGAGGACAAAATATGAAGATAGCAATAGCATCAGACAACAAGGAAGTAGCTCAACATTTTGGACACTGTGAGGCTTTTGAATGCTTTACTATAGATGAGAACGGAATAGCTGGTTGGGATACAATAAAGAACCCTGGTCATAAACCAGGCTTTCTTCCAGTATATCTTCACGAAAAAGGCATTGATGTAATAATAGCTGGTGGAATGGGTCAAAGTGCCGCGAACCTGTTCGAAGGAAATGGTATTAAGGTAATTTGTGGAGCCTCGGGACCAATTGATAAGGTTGCAGAGGATTATGTGGGCAAAACTCTCCAGTCCACTGGTTCCCTTTGCGAGGACCACAAACATTGATTGTATAGTCTAACACGTAGAAATGACCGGGGTTTCCCGGTCATTTCTACGTCTCAACAATTATATTTGGTACAGTGTAATACTCTGTAACTCCAGAAATAATGCTCTCTGCGCCAAGTCTTGTATAAAGGCCCTTATACTCTTTGTTGTAGATAAATATTCCAATAATCGATCCAAGCTTTCTGGACTTGAACTGACCATCTTCAAATACAACATACTCTCTTTCATAGGGATCTACAAACTCCTGGTATATATAGTCTGTATTAAATGCATCTTCAAGAATATCTTCCCATTCTTCTTTTCCAAAATCCCTTCCTGCAAAAACTCCCTGGGAAGCATTCATATCAAGTGGCTTAATGATGTACTTATCCTTATTATAAAAAACCTCATCAAACACCTTTTTATCTCCTCTAAACAAACCTGTAAAGGGAACATGTTGTCTTATAAATTCTCTCTGTTCTTCATTTAATCCCTCCACCGTGTCCTGGTCATGGAGAATCCTGAAGAATATCTTGTTGTGAACAACCTGTGACCTTATTGTCCCAACGACACATACTGCATCATCCATATATGCACTTATAAAATCAGAGACCTGCTCATGTTTTTCTATCAGTTCAAAGGTTACAATCCTCCTGTAAACAAGGTCGATTTTGTATTCCTTATGATACAAACTGCCGTCTCTATACTCTAAATCCCTCGGATCAGCAATGATACAATTGTATCCGGCTGCTTCGTATGCTTCCTTGAACAGCTTAAACTCAGTAGAAGTTCCGCTTTCAACAAAGTCAACTATTGCTATATTTGGATTTTTCTCAGTTTTATCCCATTTTTTAAAAATTTTTATACTTTCTTCAACCCAGCTCTTGATCAACTCTGGATTTCTAATGGAATGCTCTCGTCCAAAATCCTCCATAGCCCTTGAGCGGAGTAATATACTTCCAATTGTATTGTCTTCGTTCATGGCTGATGATCCATCTGTATTAAGTTCGCAGAACTTGAAATTTTCCTTGTCCTTGTAAAAAACATCAAATCTTCCAATGGGAACATGGATATCATACTTATTCTCCCTAAGAATCATTTCCTCAATAAAGTCTGGAAATCCGAACTTTTTTCTAAAGACCGAGTCATGAATATACCTGTCTGTTACCTTGTCCCCAATCTCCATCATCATGGAACCAATCCATCTGAAGTCCTCTTCCTCTTCCTTTGAGAAAAACATGGGATTATATAGGAATGGAACAGGTTTATCCTTGTAAATTGCAGTTGAATCTGCAACTCTTTCTACTGTTTTATGATAATCCTGTTTGTATCTGGCCTGATTATTAAGCACCATTTCAAGATACATTTTCTGAAACTTTTCACCTGTCATAGTTATTCACCCCATCATTTGTATATTGCCCAATCAATTGCAAATGCTCTGTCTCCACCTTCAAAACGTTCCCGTGTCAAGAGATAAGGATTCTTACCTTCTTCAAGGAGTTTTTTAAGTGGATCAAGATAATCCTTCTCATCCTTATTCAGACCTTCATAGGCCAGTTTCAGCAACCACTGGGCAGTCTCCAGCAGAGTTCTTCCATTTAGGGTTGCATCCAGTCCCTTATAAAGCATCTCCACCTTGGTTTGCTGGACTTGGTCAGCTGTTATTCCCTTTATTGAATGATATAGTTCATCAAGATTGTCATCATTGTAGAACAGTCCCTTTATCAATGCTACAGCAGAAAAATTAAGTGGATATGGTATGGAGTCCATCATTCTAACTTCAAGATAGGTTTTGGTTCTTATATCCGGGAAAAACATTGTCATCAAATGCTCCAGCTCTTTAGTTTCTGTTTTTCCTGGTTCCAGAATCTCCTTGACCTTTTTTTCTCCAGTTGGAAATATTTCTCCATTTCTAACGGTGAAAATTGGAGGTCTTTCAAGAATGTAGCTGCCATAATCTCTATAGGAGAAATCTTCACTCAGTGCATTTTCAACAATCCCTGCCCTGTCATTGTCGCAGTTCATCCAAACATAGGCTCTTAGATTATGTGTTTTACAGGGTTTCCCTTCAAAAAACAAGGCGTTTTCAAACATCGCATAAAAAACCGGAGCCAGGGCATTCAATGTTCTGAATTTTTTATGATAATCTTCTTCATCACTGTAGTCAATTGCGACCTGGAAAGCTCCAGTGCCCTTCATCATATTATGGGCATGTGAACCCTTGGTCTTGAAATAGTCAAACATAAGATCATATCGTTTCTTTGGTAATAGCTTTATATCTTCTATTTTCGTTACAGGATGATAACCAAGTGTTACCAATCCCTGTCCTCTCTTCTCCAATAAAGGATGGATTTCTTCGAGAAATGATAAGTATCCCTTCTCCAGCACTTCAATTTTTTCGGCAGCATCAATACTTACCTCAAGCTGGCTTCCCGGCTCCAGTGTTATAATAACACTGCCTTTTCTAAGACCAAGAAGATGTTCTCCTTCATAGGTCCCTGACCATCCGTTGGGTAAAAGCTCCCTCAGTATTTCCTCTACTCCGTCTTTTCCGTAGTATGATACTGACTTTAAGGAATCCTTCCAGATTACAAAATGCTCCATCTCAACCCCTAATCTGAATTCTTCGGTTCTAGTTTCTCCACTTCTGATGTAATTTTCTATCATATCCAGCTTCTTATTATATGTCATTCTCTCTCTCCCCATTAAAATCTATATCAAGTATAATTCTACACTTAAAACCTTCAATATCTTGGTCCACAGACCTTTCCAGCTCTCTTTTGAGTTCCAGATACTCCTTGTCTGCAGATAATTTGTCATCTGTGACTACAGCGTGAAATTCAATAATCCTGTCATCCTTTTCCTCCAATACTTGAAAATCATGAATGGAAAGAACCCTATCATCAGACTTTATGATCCTCTTTACCCTCTTCCTTAATTCATATCTCTCCATACTTTCAGGACCAAGAGGGTCCATGTGTATGACTAAAGTCATATTGTATTTTTCTCCAAGTTCCCTTTCTGCCATATCTATTACATCATGTATTGTTACCACATCAATTGTTGCTGGAAACTCAACATCGATTGTAGCCATTGTCCTTCCTGCTCCGTATGAATGAATCAAAAGATCATGTGCCCCAGTGATGTATTCATACTCCATAACATCCTTATATATTGACTGAATAAGCTCATCTGATGGAGCTTCTCCAATCAAAGGGCTTACTGTGTCCTTTACAATATTGTAACCTGCATAGATAATAAACAAAGATACAAACACTCCCACTACACCATCTACAGGAAACTCTGTGAACTGACCAAAAAAAATGGACAGGACAACTACAGATGTAATCAGGACATCTCCCATTGCATCAGCAGCGGTAGCCTTAAGCCCCTGGGAACTTATCTTATGTCCCAAATTTTTATTGAAGAGTCCAAGCCAGACCTTGAAAAGTATTGATACCGTAAGAATCATCAATGAAACCATATCAAACTGGACTGCCTTAGGTTCAAGAATTCTCTCCACAGATGATTTTATAAACTGGACTCCGACAATGATTACCATAAAGGCAACTATCAATGCAGAAATATACTCCACTCTTCCATGTCCGTAAGGATGCTCCTTATCTGCAGGCATTCCTGACATCTTGAACCCTACCAAGGTAACTATTGAAGAAGCAGAATCAGCCATATTGTTTACTCCATCTGCAACTACTCCGATGGATGAAATCATAATCCCTATTACAAGTTTTATTATTGTAAGCAAGAGATTTACCACCACTCCAACAAACCCTGCCAGGTATCCAATCTTTCTTCGGGTTGCAGGATTCTGGTAATCGCGATCCTCCTTAAGTGTTAGATTTAAAAGCCAGTTAGTTATCATATTTTCCTCCAGTCTTTGGTGCTTATCCAATAATAGTTACCCATTTCTATTTATTTGGTAACAATGGAAAAATAAAACTTGTCATGATTCCATAAATAAGATAGCCCAACATACTAGACATATATACTATCACATTTCCGCTTGGAACCTTTGAAAAGAACATCAGAATACTTATTCCAATGGCAAAATACAACTGGGCACTCAATATCTTTTTTGCTTCCACCATTTCACCATTATCACCAAGTGTACTTTTCTCCTTGTCCATTAAAACATATACCAGATAAAAAGCCACACTGACTAGATAAATGATCCTTATCCATCCTTTGGAGAAATCAGACTCCGACAAACCATATCCTCCAGTTACAAGAAACTGCCCTGTAAATATAACTGCAGTAAATAATAGAAATATTATATTCTTTTTTTTATCATTTGTATTCCTAAGATTAAAAAATATTCCTATCAATAATAATAAAAGATAAATACTTGTCTCACTATTGTATGACAATGCTGCAGCTAAACCTAATAGGGCTGCCATATCCAGAATAGTATTTATATCTCCAGTTATTTTGTTTACAAACCTCATCATCAACAGCAAGAAAAATATGGCCATCAAATCAACTTCAAAAGCTACAAATAGGCTTGAAAGTGCAAAAAAAGCTGATGCAAATGCAGCATATTTCCTTTTGGGATCCAATTCTCTTGTCAATGCCCATGTCAAAAAAATACTTGCACCAGTCCTCCAAGCAATGGAAATATCCCTAGTTAAAGAAAAGCTCCCTCCTGTTGCTAAAATTGCTATTACTATTATCCACCTATTTGTTGGATAGTGAATATCTATTTTTCTTCCCAATGTGAACATGACTTATCTCCTTGAATGTTTGACATGAAGCTTTTTAGGCTTCTATTTCATTATTCTCTTGACCAGCTTTAGTTGACTGTCATTATATGGCGGGTATTTCAAGTCCGGTTCCCAGTCTATGGATGGTTCGAATATACCTTTTTCATACGAAAAAGTATCGAAGGTGACTTTTGAATGATATCTTCCATGCCCGCTGTAACCAATTCCTCCAAAGGGTAGATTTGCATTTACCACATGACTGAGTGCATGGTTTATGCATCCCCCTCCAAACTCAATCCTTTCAAGTATATAGTCTTTGATATAATCATCTTTTGTAAATAGGTATAGAGCCAGTGGATACCTGTTTTTCCTGATAATGTCTATGGTATCTTCAATGGCATCATAGCCAATTATTGGGAGTATTGGTCCAAATATTTCCTCTTTCATGATACTGTCTTGCATATTTACTTCATCGATCAGGGTGGGTTCAATAAACAGGTCTGCCCTGTTGAAGTCTCCACCTTCTAATATCTTTCCTTGATCCAAATAGCTTACCAGTTTATCAAATCTCTTTTCATTGATAATTCGACCTAAGCTGTCAGGTTTCTTTTTCTTGTTCTCGTAGAACTCCTCAATATAATGCTTTAGCCTTGATATCAGATCATCTTTGACACTGGTATGAACCAGGAGATAATCTGGCGCCAAACAGGTTTGCCCGAGATTGAAAAACTTGGCCCATGTTATTCTTTTGGCAGCAGAGTCAATTTCTGCATCACTATGAACGATTGTTGGGCTCTTGCCCCCCAGTTCCAGTGTAACTGGTGTAAGCTCTTCAGCTGCCAGCTTTGAAATTTCTCTCCCCGCTGCAATACTTCCTGTAAAGAAAATATGATCCAATCTGTGATTTTCTATCAAGGGGTTTGTAACCGAGCCTGACCCTTCAACAACTGCGATATAATCTCTGTCAAAATTGTTACTTATTAATTTCGAAATAACCTTTTGAGTGTTTTTTGACTGGCTTGATGGTTTTAGGATGGCACAATTTCCAGCTGCCATGGCACCTATCAATGGTGATATCATAAGCTGAAAAGGATAGTTCCAAGGACTGATAATAAGTACCACTCCTTTTGGATGTGAATATACAAGACTTTTGGCAAAGCTCAAATATAGTGGGGTTGAGACACGTCTGGGTTTCATCCAATCATCGAGATTTTTAATTGCATTATCGAGCTCTTCATATACTATTCCAATTTCAGATGTATAACTCTCAAATTCAGGCTTTGCCAAATCAAGCTGAATACTTTCCATTATAATATCTTCATTTTCCTTTATAATCCTTTTTAGCTTTTTAAGCTTAGAAAGTCTGAAATCGTAGGTTAAAGTGTGGCCCTGGTCAAAATATTTTCGCTGTCCATTGTAAATATCACTTAGCATTAATATCATCCCTTTTATTGTGTTTTTACCATAAAGAAAGGAATTCAAACACTTTTGGTCCTTGTATAAACATTATTGTTCCAGCATAATTGGGGTAACTACTATACAGAGAGAGTAAAAACTACTAAAAAGGAGAATGATTATATGGAAAACCCAAGGAAGTATGATTCAATTGTTATTGGTAGTGGCCAAGCAGGCAACCCTCTCGCCTTTGATTTGGCAGGCAGGGGACAGAAGGTTGCAATTATCGAAAAAAACAAAGTCGGTGGGTCATGTCTGAATTTTGGGTGTACCCCTACCAAAACCCTAATAGCCAGTGCAAATCTATACCATAGAGTCCTTGAAGCTGAAGAACTGGGTATAAAGGTTTCAAATGTGGAGTTGGATTTTCAAAAGGTTATATCCAGAAAAAATGAAGTTGTAAATTCATTTAGAGAGGGGCTAGAAAAGTCAATCGAAGATAACGAGAGTATTGACTTGTATAAAGGTGTTGGGAGTTTTAAGGATAAAAACACTGTGAAGATTGAGCTTAATGATGGTGGAGCTATTGAAGTTTCTGCTGACAGGATATTTATTAATACCGGCTCTAAACCAAGCAGGATTCCTTTAAAGGGTCTGGAACATATCAATCACCTTAATTCAACCACAATTATGGAGTTGGACGAACTACCCGAGCACTTGCTAATAATTGGTACAAGCTATATTGCTTTGGAATTTGGACAGATGTTTAGAAGATTTGGGAGTCAGGTAACCATGATTGGCAGAGGGGATCAAATCATAAAGAGAGAAGATCCTGATGTTTCCAAAAGAATTCAGAAAATATTAGCCGATGAGGGTATAGAGTTTTTATTAAACACAGATACCAAAGCAGTGGAGATGAATGGCCAAAAAATAAAACTACTTATTGAAAAGGACAACCAGGAAGAAAAGATTGAATGCTCCCATTTAATGCTTGCAACTGGTAGAACTCCCAATACTGAAGAGCTGGACCTGAAGAATGCGGGCGTTGATATGGACGATAAGGGAAACATTAAAGTGGATGAACGACTCAAAACCACAGCAGAGAATATATACGCCCTGGGAGATGTAAAAGGTGGTCCTGCCTTTACACATATTTCCTATGACGATTTTAGGATAGTTATTGATAATTTATATGGCGAGGGCAAAAGAACCATAAATGATAGATTGGTTCCCTATACGCTTTTTACACAACCACAACTTGGCAGAGTAGGGATTACTGAGACTCAAGCTAAAGAGAAGGGGTATGATGTTAAAATAGGAAAACTTGAGATGAAGAAAGTTGGCAAGGCTATAGAAGACAATTACACGGAAGGCTTTATGAAGGCGGTTGTAGATGAAAATGACAATAAGATACTTGGGGTTTCAATTCTTGGATATCAAGGTGGAGAAATTATGGCAATGGTAGAGGTGGCCATGATGGCAGGAATGACTTATGACAAGCTAAGGGATGGTATCTTCACTCATCCAAATCTATCTGAATCACTAAATAATCTCTTCAATATATAAGATGGCTGCAAAGTCAAAAAGATCCGGATAAACATGTTTATCCGGATCTTTTTTATATGCCTTCATTAACAAAGCCGCTGCCTCTTACCTCAACCACATCATTTATGGTTAAAAATGCAGCAGGGTCTATCTTATCTACCAGGGCTTTTAGCTTCACAAGCTCATTTGAGTTTACAATACAATAAATAACCTTCTTACCTTGCTTTGTGTATGCTCCAGTAGCTTCCAACAAAGTAGCCCCCCTATGAAGATCAGTAAGGATTTGACTGGCTAGCTCCTCTGATTTATCAGAAATTATAAACACATTTTTTCTTACGTTAAAGCCCATTTGAACCTTGTCTACCACCTGGTATCCCACATACATGGCGATTATTGTATACATTGCAGATGTAAATCCAAAAAAAACTGAAGAAAGTGAAACTATTGTGGTGTTTAGAATCATCAGTCCAGTGCTGATATTCAGATTTCGTCTTTGCTTCATTATTGTTGCAATTATGTCCAGTCCACCCTGACATGTTCTGTTCCTGAACATCAGACCCATCCCTACTCCATTTAACACTCCTCCGAATACAGCTGCAAGTATTATGTCATCCATAACAAAATAGGTGCCAATATCATTGGTTACAGTCAATAATGTTGAAAACACAACCATCGAAATAAAAGCATATACAATAAATTCTCGATTAACCATCTTGGCACCTATAATAAATATTGGTATATTTATCAAAAATACGGTTATGCCAGTTGGTACATTCAAAAGATATCTAAGCATCAATGCTATTCCTCCTACACCGCCACTAAGTAATTGGCTGGGTATAAAAAATGCATTAAAAGCAACTGCACATAGCAGATTTCCAAGGAATATAAAAAACAACCTTTTTAGTATTATCTTTCTATCTTTCTCAATTGTTTGATTTAGTATCATGATTTTCTCATACCTTCTTTTTAGTATTTAATAGTAACAATAGTACTATATGATGAAAAAAGGTATTTGTAAAGCATAAATAAAAACCCCACCTACTATAAATAGGTGAGGCTTAAAAAGTTGAGTTTATGCGTTTGATGCTTCTCCTAGGAACATGTTTATGTCATTTTCAACATCTGATATTGTCCCTATTCCAAATGTCTCCACAAGAACCTTTGCAACATTCGGTGACAGGAATGCAGGCAATGTAGGTCCAAGATGGATGTTCTTAACTCCAAGTGATAGAAGAGCAAGTAGAACAATTACTGCCTTTTGCTCATACCAAGCGATATTATATGCTATTGGAAGCTCATTGATATCGTTAAGTTCAAATACTTCCTTAAGCTTCATTGCAATTACTGCTAGTGAATAAGAGTCATTACACTGACCAGCATCAAGAACTCTAGGTATTCCGTTTATATCTCCAAGGTTAAGCTTGTTGTATCTGTATTTTGCACATCCTGCTGTAAGGATAACAGTATCCTTTGGAAGAGCTTCTGCAAAATCTGTGTAGTAGCCTCTCTTGCCTTGTCTTCCGTCACATCCTGCCATTACAAAGAATTTCTTTATAGCCCCTGTCTTAACTGCTTCAACAATCTTGTCTGCAAGTGCAAATACCTGTGCATGTGCGAATCCTCCAACAATCTTTCCGGTTTCAATTTCAGTTGGTGAAGGAAGTTTCTTTGCATGCTCAATCACTTCTGAGAAGTCTTTTGGCTGACCGTCAATTCTATCAGGGATATGCTTGAATCCAGGGTATCCTGATGATCCTGTTGTATACACTCTGTCAGCATAGTTTGCTTTTGGAGGTACAATACAGTTTGTTGTAAACAGAATAGCTCCGTTGAACTTCTCAAATTCTTCTTTTTGCATCCACCATGAGTTTCCGTAGTTTCCTACAAAGTGATCATACTTCTTAAATGATGGATAATAGTTTGCAGGAAGCATTTCGCTGTGTGTATATATGTCAACACCACTGTCTTTTGTCTGCTCAAGCAATTCTTCAAAGTCCTTAAGATCATGACCTGAAACCAGTATTGCTGGATTGTCTCTTACTCCAATGTTTACTTCGCTGATTTCTGGGTTTCCATAAGTGGAAGTGTTCGCCTTGTCAAGTAGAGCCATTGTCTGAACTCCGAATTTTCCTGTTTCAAGAGTCAAGGCTACCAGGTCATCTGCGCTTAGGCTGTCATCCATTGTTGCCACAAGAGCCTTTCTGATGAACTTGGAAATCTCTTCGTCTTCAAAACCAAGATTATCAGCATGCTCAGCATAAGCCGCCATTCCCTTGAGTCCGTAGATTATTAGCTCTCTAAGTGATCTTACATCCTCATTTTCAGTAGCAAGAACTCCAACTTCATTACTGTTCGCCTTGAATACTATTTCGTCATTGCTGTTAACAGTAAATGTTGCAGCATCCTTTAATCCGTCAAGATTTACACCTTTTTCAATAAGTACTGATTTAAGCTCATCTCTTTTCTTGATTGTCAGTTTTATAGCCTCGAAGAATCTATCCTTGTCAAAGTTTGCGTTTGTTATTGTCATAAAAAGACCTTCGATTATAAGTCTGTCAAGACCCTCCATTTTATAGTCAATTTCATCAGCCTTTAAGCCAAGCTCTGAAATACCTTTTAGCGCGTAAATCATAAGGTCTTGAAGATTTGCTACATCACTTGTTTTCCCACATACTCCTACTTTTGTACATCCTATTCCTCCTGCTGCCTCCTGACATTGGTAGCAGAACATTTTATTATCAGTCATATTATCAATTCCTCCTTCAAAATTTCATCTATTCGATACTCACAATGCTTATTATATTTGATATCCAACACAAACTCCGTAACACTTGTTACCATTTGTAAAAAAACATTTGTAGTGAAATACACGCCTGCAGAACCTCAAATTTTTGATTATGCAATGTTTTTTACAAGTAACAGATTACGGAGTTTAGCCATTTTTAGATTCGGTTGTAATATTTTTGCTGCTTACTATATAAGAATAGTTATATACCTTAAAAACCTTAAACCATTATTTGCTAAAAAAATTAACGGATCTTTTGTTCCATCAAAAAGAGTATAAAAAAGAAGCCTTAAATAAAGCTTCTTCTGTTTACTCTTTTACCTTGTTGCGCATTTTATAAAGAATATGCAACTAATACTGTTACTGTTTTTCAATTATTGAAAATATTTTTCCCGCACTGAATATGGACAATGGAATGTTTATAACAGTGAGAACAAATATTATAATAAAATTAGACATTGGACTAATAGGAAAGAGATTCCCTATAGAATACTTAAATATTAGAAAATAGATTACATAGAATACAATACTGACCATCCAGTAGACAAGATTCTTTCCCATAAATTTCTTACACTCCTTCATTCTCTGTTACGCATTTTACTACTTATACGAATTAACGACTTCTTTAGTGTAGTATATCACAAATATCTTTTATGCTAATCTTTCCAGCTTTATAATCTTCAACATATTTAACTTTCAAATAACCGCTGATTTTACTTTTAAGCATAAGAAAAGCTCCTTTCAAAGTAGTGTTGAAATTTTTATTATTTCAACACTACTTTAAAAGGAGCAGATCACATCCCCCTGGGCACTTTATTTAATTCTTACTCCTCAAACTCTAATAGTTCTTCCCAGCTGCCTTGATCCTTTCAGGGTAGGCAGTTGAACATGGTGTAACTCCATATACCATTTCACAGCTTGGACATTTTGTCTCAAGGTGTGTCATTTCAAAGTTACCGCCACACTCTATACAAGTTATTTTTACTCCAGGTGGCATGGGTCTTGTATTGAATCCCATGGCTCTGATTTTATCAACTACTGCCTTTCCGCTTCCAAAACTTCCAGTACATCCATCATGCATTATTATTCCTCCTATTATTCTTGTTATTGGTATAATTCGACCCTATTCATCTATCTACTTAAAGATTCACCATTTCTTAGACTTGTTCTCATCGCCTGGACGAAAGAATCGATTTTTTCTAACTCATGAAGAATCTCTTTTTCCTCTTCTGTGGTTTCTATAATCTTTGATATTCCACCGTTTTTGATAACTATCCTCTTATCCGCTATAAGTGCCAGCGTTGGATCATGAGTGGCCATCAATACAATCTTGTCCTCATCAATCAATAGATTCAATGCTTTTCTTCTGTCAATTCCTGCATTTTCAATCTCATCAATCAACACTATTGGAGATGAGCTTAAGATTGCGGTATCAGCAATCATCAGTGCCCTTGACTGTCCACCGCTAAGTGCAGTAACCGGTGTATCAAGCTGGAACTTTTCTCCTGCAAGACTGTTGGCAGCCTTTATTATCTTTTCAATGGTTCCTTCAACATCCTCAACCAGCCTGCTTTCTGCATGAAGCTGAAGGAATTCCATTACAGTAAGATCCATGACGAAATTCATATTCTGGGATAGTTGAGCTACCAGCTTGTTGTTAGATGAAAATCTCCATTTCTTGTCAGGAAACTCTCCGTTAATCAATATGCTTCTTCCTGTAGGAGTGTCCTTCTGAGCTGTCCATTCAATATCTGCAAGAAGTCTTGATTTTCCCGCTCCAGTTGGGCCAACAATTGAAATTATCTGGGAAGTGTTGATCGTCAGTTCATTAAATCCTTCAGCCTCCCCGGACTTATCATATCCAGGAAGAATGGTAAGAGATTTGACTCCCACATCTTCTTTGATTCCAAGAAATTCATTCATCTGGTTGATAAAGATTTCAAGGTTTTCCTGAAGTTCCTTCTTGTCCATGGCAAGGTCTTCCACCTGTTCCTGGTTAAAACCTCCTAAAAAGTCCTGGAAAGTCTCTCCTTCGTATCCTTCTACATCCAGTTTGTTTTCTACAAAATAACTCATGGCAAATGGGTATTTCTGAAGTATTTCTCCGATTGTCATTTTACTCATCCATATCACCCAGTTCAATCTTTCTAACATTACCCATTTGGTAGGCATCTCCGATTCTCGTCTCTCCCAGACAATATGAACAAAGGGCCGATGGCATTGGATATCTTAGTTCCATACCCGTCACTGTTTCCAGCTCCTGGTCCTGATCATAAAGGAGAGTGCTAAGTTCAAAAGCCCCTTGTCCTGTCAGACCGTTTATATGCATTGTCATAGCCTTTGGATTTACTGAATTTACCTTTGAAGCAAATACTTCCCTTTCTGCCTGGGAAACAATGTCTCCTTTGGTTATTACAACAATATCGGCTGCCTTTAGCATTGGCCCAATTTTCTTTGGAGTGTTTATTCCCGACAAATTATCTATTACACAAACTCCCATAATAGACTTTATATATGGTGAACATCTGTTGCATAATCCAGCGGACTCTGTAATCAAGAGATCTAGACCAGCTTTTCTTCCCCACTGAACAACTTCCTCAATATTTGATGCAAAATAATGGTCGGGGCATAACGCTCCTGAAAGTCCTTTCTTCACAGGTATGCCTGCCTTTTCGTAGAGAATGTCATCATCTGTGCTTAAGCAATCAAACTTTACTACTCCTACCTGCAAATCCCTTTTTCTCATGGCTTCGATTGTCTTTAGTATAATACTGGTCTTCCCAGATGAAGGAGGACCTGAAAAAATTACAAGATTCATCTACTTAACACCTGCTTCCTGATAAAAAATATCCATGCATTCCTTTATCAATGCACCCAGATCCTTGTGGCTGTTGATATAATCCCAACCAATCCACATAAATCCTTGATCCTCTGTAAGACCATTCTGCACTTCTGGATGGGTTGAAGGGAATTTACCGCTTGTAGAAAGCATCTGCCCAACTTCTTTTGACATAAAGTAGTCTACCAATGGCTTGACCTTGTCTCTGCTGGATTTTTTAGAAAGAAGGAATATTGGACTGATTACAGCACCTTCCCTTGGCCACACAGCCTTTAGTGGACTTTCTTCCCTTACCATTTTTGCAAAAAGGTATGGCATTACTGTAACTGTTGGAATTCCAGATGAAGTATTTCTCACATTCGATTTTACCATTTCTGCAGGAGTCATACTTCTCATATGTGCTTTTCCCAGTCTTCTTATGCCATCTTCTCCAAATTCCTTATGGATGCTTAACAGAAGTGCATTAAAGAGGTCAAAATCATTAAGAGGAAGTGAAATTGAATTCTCAAAGTCGCCGCTTAAAAGATCCTCCCATGAAAGAGGCATCTTCCTTCCCTTAAGCTCCTCGGTATTGACAAGAAACACTGCGGGAACCACTGCTAGAACTGTATATTGTCCTTTTGGATCCTTGAGTGATATTTCATCATTCTGAAAATCATTGTTGAGATTTTCAAATCCTGACATATCCTCGAATACCCCCTGGGACTTGAATTTACCCATTAGCTTCTCATCAAAGAAAAGATCAAAGCCAGCTGACATGAACAAGTCTGAGATGCTGTCTTCCTCAGCTTTTTCCATCTCATCCCTGATCCAGTCAACGCCAAAATTTGCAGCCTTCAATTCATAATCCACCTTGTAATCAAGGTCCTTTTCATGCTCCTGGAGCCATTTTGTGAAGCTCTCCATCAATGGAATTCTAACAGGACACGGAAGTACTCCAAGTATGCTTACTTCACAATCACCATTTTCTCTTGTCTGGTTCAAGGTAGCATCCAAGTTTCCTCTTGTCTGATCAATTACTTCAACAAGTTTCTTTTCAAACAACTCTACATTAATCTTTTTTGTCTTGCATGCTGTTTCAAGATTTATAGTCTTTCCCATCACCTTGCGCATTGCTTCATTCTTTAAATGTTCAAAGCCGTTTGCAGCAAATACATCCAAGGTTTCCGGGTATCTTTCTGTTATATCAAATACCTTCTCATTTGAATCAAAGTATTTATTCATCATTAAAAAACCTCCTCATCATCTGCAATCATTCTATATTATTATTAAGGAGTATTCAGTAACAAATGTTACGCTTTTATTCTTACTCTCAATTGACGCAAAAAAAAGAACCCAAAGGTCCTTTTTAATCTAATTTATACGATATTCACCAACCAGTTGATTAATCCTCCGGCAATAATTAGCCAGGCTGTGTTGATATTGTACTTCATAATCCCAATCATGCCGCCTATGAAAATAAAAGCTGTGGTGATACTAAAAATTGATGATACTCCAAGCTTTACACTTACCACTGCCATCAAGACAAGTGATGCAATATTTACCCCATCCAAAGCACCTGAGAGCCAAATGTTTTCCCGAAGCTTATAAATAAAAGGCTTCATAAATGCCACAAGCACAAATGCCGGAAGAAAGATTCCTATTGTTGCAAGAACTGCTCCTGGGAAACCTCCAAGGATGTACCCGATAAATGTTGCCGTAGTAAATACAGGTCCTGGTGTGAACTGTCCAACAGCCACTGAGTCCAGAATCTGTTGTTCAGTTAAAACTCCTAGGGTTTCAACAAATTCTGCTTCAAGAAATGCAAGTAGAACATACCCACTTCCGTATAGAACCGCCCCGATTTTTAGAAATGTTAAAAAAATCATTGGTAGCGCAAGTGAATAGGTCTTCCCTGTAATCCTATCCTTGTTCTTCCATACCATCATAATGAATCCCGCAACAAACAAAAGAGGGATTTCATCTACACCAAGCAGGTAAATACCTGCAACAGCAAGTCCAAAACCCAGCGCCCACTTTGTCCTTATTACATTCTTGAACAGCCTGTACAGAGCGTTGATGATAACAGCCATTATGACAGCTTTCACACCATCAAGAACTGTTGTCAACTCAGGTAAAGATCCATAGGTTACATACATCACACCAAACATCAGAACCAGAAACATTGCAGGCAGAATAAAGGAAGCTCCTGCATTGAATAGGCCTATAATTCCTCCCCGTTCATAACCTACCAGCATAACCATCTCAGTTGAATTCGGTCCGGGAATAATATTTGTGGCACCCATGAAGTCCATAAATCGGTCCCTGCCAAGCCATTTCTTTTTCTCAATGGCTTCAGTTTCAAGCATGGCAATATGTGCAGCTGGACCTCCAAAAGCTAGAAACCCCAGCTTTGTGAACAACTTCCATATTTCCTTCTGTCTCTGTATTTTTTCACTTCCTGTAAGATCCTTGTACTCTTTGTCCTCCATACATTCACCTCGGTCTATATGTTCCCTGAGTTAGGAATTTTATTCAGCAACATTTGCCGCAACCTGCATGGGATCCCAGGCTCCTGAAAATGGTGGTGTATATGCAAAATCACTATATGCGATTTCTTCAAGGGTCATCCGCTGCTGAATGGCAATGGACAAAGCATTAATTCTATGCTCAGCACCTTTTTCACCAGCCAGCTGTGCTCCAAGAAGAATTTTGGATTCCTTGTCGAAAATATACTTGATATACAGAGGTTTGCTTCCCGGATAATATCCCGCGTTACTGTATCCTTTAATAAATACGGTTTCATAATCAAGGTCGTTATCCTTTGCCAGCTTTTCATTTACACCTGTAGCACTAATGGTTAGATCCAATATCTTGACTACAGATGCTCCAATTCCACCAGGAAAACTCTTGTCCTTTCCTGCAAGAATCTGGGCCAACAATCTTCCCTGTCTGTTTGCATAGGTTGCCAGTGGAATATGTACATTTTTTTTCAGCACTCTGTGGTATATTGTTGCACAATCCCCAGCAGCATATATATTATCAATATTGGTTTCCATCCTTTCATTTGTTACGATGGCTCCATTTTTCAATGTATCTATTCCCGTACCTTCCAAAAATTTAGTGGCCGGAACAACTCCAATCGCGACTACAACAAGGTCCGCTCCGTGTTCTCCCTTGTCAGTTACAACAGATTTTACCATTCCATCTGAGTCCTTGGTTATTTCCTTAACCTCTTCGTTAAAATCTAGCTTAATGTTCTTCTCCTTCAATTCTTCAATTAATATATCTCTGATTTCCTGGTCAACAGGCTTCATTATATTCGCAGACCTGTTTATAACACTAATCTCCTTGCCTAGATTATGGAAAGACTCCACAAGTTCAAGCCCGATATACCCTGCTCCAATAAGGACAACTTTTTTGACGTTTTCAGATAGAGCTGCTTCTTTTATCATCTGTCCATCCTCAACTGTCCTCAAGGTGAATAAATTACCAATGCCATCCTCGACAAATGGAGGCTTTAAAGGCTCAGCCCCAGTTGCAATTACAAGCTTATCGTAGTCCTTGTCAAATTCCTCTTCAGTTTCCAGGTTTATGACCTTTACCGATTTTTTCTCAGGTTCAACACTTAAAGCTTGGTGCATTATTTTTACTGTTATGTTGCTGTCCTTATAATCTTCCGGCTCTTTTATTACCAGATCCATATGGTCTTCTATTACATCTCCGATATAATAGGGCAGACCACATGCTCCGTAGGATATATGTTTGCCTTGCTCAAAGACAGTAATATTTGCTTCCTTGTCTTCTCTTGAAAGTTTTGCTGCACAGCTCATTCCTGCAGCAACTCCACCTATTATTACAATTTCTCTGGTCATATTTCCCTCCCGACTTTATACTAAAGTCCAATACTCTCCATCAAGTACATTACAATTACCAAAAATGCTCCAAATGGCAAAGTAACTTTGAAAGGATTACCTTTTATTTTGTGAAAAAGACTGTATTCACTGTATTTATCTTGGGTAAGCACACCTTTTTCCTTCAGTTTACCGTACATAATTGCATAGATAACAGTACCTAGAACTATTCCTATTAGCCCCCCTGTAATGGCATCAATGTATCCATTTCCTATTGCGCCTGCAATGGTTCCAGGGCAATATCCCAGAAGACCGAAGCCTACACCAAAAAGGAGTCCACCAATTGTTGCGTTCTTTATGGAACCCGCTTTTGTCTTGACCGGAACCATGTCTTTTGGATAAAAGTAGCTTATTCCAAGCATTGATACAACAATGGCTGTAAGGATTATTTTTAATACAGTAAAGTCTATCAGTCTTAATTGACCCACTATAACATCGTATTTGGTAACTCCTCCCTTTTGAAGGAGGAAACCGAAAAAGATACCAATTATAAGCCCCTGCATAAGTGTTCTGTTATTTTTTTTTGCCATTTTTAGTCACCTCTACATTCCATATATAAGGAAGGCCACCGCTATACCGCCAATAAAGAATGCGATTGCTGCAACCCAGCTAATAACTGACAACATACTGGTTCCACTTATTCCGTGTCCGCTGGTGCATCCACCAGCCCACCTTGCTCCAACTCCAAGGAAGATTCCACCTGCAACTGCAGCCAGAAATCTTAAGATGAAACTCTCTGATACCTCGTTTGACCACATATCTGGAACAGCTGTCAGGTTGAAATCTCCTGAAAGCATTGCAGAAACAAACGCTCCAAGTATGATTCCAAGTACAAGCATTATACCCCAATCAAGCTTAAGCTCATTCTTCTGGTAGTATGCATTGTTCTTAACTTTTTCCTTATCAAAGGATTTGTAGATGATTCCACCAAACTTCATAAAGCTGGTGGACGCTCCCAATGGTTTTTTTGAAACCAAAAGGGATCCAATATTTAAAAGTCCAATCAAAATCCCTACAACATAGGGTGACCATCTTTCAAGCATCAAGAAATCCATTTTTCTCCTCCTTATCTATATTGATTAAATGTAAAAGAAATAGACTATCAATGTCGATACCAGCAGGAAGATCGCGCTCATGATTCCTCCGGCTTTCATGTAATCTGAAGTTTTGTAATTTCCTGGTCCCATAATATAAGCATTTACCTGATGTGTGGGAATTATAAATGAATTGGAAGCTGCAACTGCAACAAGAAGAGCCAATCCCCTTGGATCAATCCCAAAACTCTCTCCCATTATCAGTATTAAAGGTACCAGTAAAACAGTGGCAGCTACATTGGACATAAACAATGAGAAGAAGGATGTGATTAGACCAATTACAAGTAGGATAAATATCACATTCCATGATTCCACAATGTTTATTATTGCCTCTGCTGTAAGTCTTGCTGCCCCAGTCTGCTCAAAAGCAGTCCCAAGAGGTATCAGACCGGCTAGAAGAAATACCGTTTTCCAATCAATTGCCTTGTAGATCTCCTCCTTGTATATTACTTTGGTAAAAAGCATCAGAATAGCTGCTGACAGAAAGCTCAAAGGTAGAGGTACCCCAAATAGTATCAGGAGTATACCTGTTCCCAGAATTAACATTGCATGTAGCTTCTTGTCAGCTCTGGAGCTTTCCTCTGGTGGCTTAACCTCACTTATTACTACAAAATCCTTTGTTTCCTTTAGGCTATTAAGGTCTTCCCATCTCGCAAAAACAATAACTTTAAGTCCTGGTTCCATTTCCCAATCCATCAGATTAAGTCTCTTTCCATCAGTATTTATATATGTTATTGGTTCAACTCTATAATTCTTCCTAAGGGAAATTTCCTCAAGGGTTTTCCCTTTTAGGTTTGAATCCGGAGGCAGAATTATTTCAGCGAAACCAGCTTCCTTCTCATCTCCAAGCTCTCTGAAAACCACTAGCTTATGCTGGTGTTCCAAATTGAAGGCTTTAAAGAATTGGTTCAGATGATCATCCTCTCCAAATATTGCAAGTACCTGACCTTCCTTGAATGTAGTCTTTCTCCAAGGGATGTAAGTCTTGCTGCCAGACTCCCACAAGGCCAGTATATGAATTCCAAAGATCCTCCATATATCAAGTTCCTCAATGGTTTTTCCTATAAGCTCACAATCCTCCTTAATTTCAACTTCATGAATCTCTTTTGGTAGATTATAGATATCAAGAAGCTCGTCCTTCCTTTCCTGGTCTTTTTCTTCTCCACCAGGCAAAACTTTACCTGACAATAAGTAGAAATAAAGAATCCCTGCAATTAGCAATCCCAAACCTACTGGGGTCACACTGAATAATCCATAGCTGTCATATCCACCCTCATTAAGAAGGTCATTTAAAATTATCAATGGTCCTGATGCTACCATTGTTACCGTTCCACCGAGAATTCCCGCAAATGCCAATGGCATAATAAGCCGTTGATGACTTATACCTGACTTGTTTCCAATTTTCTTTACAGCAGGTAAAAAAAGGGCTACAGCTCCAATGTTCTGCATAAATGAAGATATCAGACCTGCCACAGCCATAACAGTTGCAATTACTCTGTTCTCCTGAGTACCAGCTTTTTTCATTATCAATTGTGCAAAAGTATCCATTATTCCTGTCTTTTCAATTCCGTAACCTATTATCATAACTCCCATAATGGCTATTACAGCATTGGATGAGAACCCCGAAAAAGCCTGGTCCAGTGGTATGACCTCACTCCATGCCAATGATAGCATGATGATAATGGATGCCACATCATTCCTGATCTTATCCATGGAGAACATGATAACTGCAGCAAACAATATTATAAAAACAATTATTACATCAGTACTCATGACAATCCTCCCTTGATTTAGAAATCAAGCAGTCTCCACCAGTGAGCCTGCTTGATCTACTCTTGTCACTTTACTCATCTATGAAATGTTTCTATACATTCTAACTCCTCCGGTTATAACCACAGAATCGTATCCCTCATGCTTAAGGTATGCTGCAGCAGTTGTAGCTCTATTTCCGGAACCGCAAAGCACATATATGGTCTTGTCCTTATCCAGCTTGTCCAGATTCTCATACAGACTCTTTAGATGAATATTTAATCTGTTCTCACCTGGGTCTCTTTCCTCAATTTCATTAGCATCTCTTATATCAAGAAGTATAAAGTCATCACCTTTAGGCATTTCCTTGTATCCTCTTGCGGATATTGTAGAAAGCTTATCTATCTCATAGCCTTTTTCCTGCCACATTTCTATTCCATCTGGCAGATACCCGACTATGTTGTCAAATCCTATTCTTCTGCAATACCAGTAGATTTCCTCCATCTCTCCAACTTGTCCGTCTATTATAAATGCCAGTTTGTCATCCGGGAAGTACATGGATCCCAAGAATGCGGTAAGATTACCTTTGTTCAAATAAATTGATCCCGGAATATGTCCTCCAATGTAACCTTCTTTTGTTCTGGCATCTATTAGGCGTACTTCATCCCTAATTTCGGCTACTTCATCGACGGTCAGTACATTAAGCACAACTTCATCTCCAACAAAGTCTGCACCTTTAACATTGTGTCGCTCCATCCTCTCAAAGTACCTTGGCTTTATTCTCATTTTTGCAAATTTTTCGATAAACTCTTCCTTGGAATTCAACTGAAGCAACTCATTTGTAGCTTTTTCATATCCCAAGGATGAATATGGTCTTTTATCCATGGAATCACCACAAGCGGATCCTGCTCCATGGGCAGGACATAGAAGCACGTGATCACCCATTGTTAAGAGCTTATCGAATACACTATCATATAGAAGTCCTGTCATCTTTTCTAGATTCTCTTCTCCATAAAAGTCAGTCCTTCCAAGGTCACCCATAAATAAGCAATCGCCTGTGAATACCATATATGCTTCCTCTGCTTCTTTTTCATACACCGCATAGCTCAGATGACCCAATGTGTGTCCTGGTGTATGCATTGCCATTACGGTTATATCCCCCATTTGAATTTGGAAGCCATCCCGGATTCTTTCTCCATAGACATGACCAAGATCTTCGTGGTCAGATATGTATATAGTAGCTCCGGTTTTTTCCGAAAGCTCCATAGAACCGATTATGTAATCTTCGTTTCTATGGGTTTCGAGGATATACTTAATTCTCATTCCGGCTTTTCTGGCTTCGTGCATATAAACCTGTACATCTCTCATTGGATCAATTACTGCAATATCATCTCCGTCACCTATCATGTATGAATAATGCGCAAGTCCCTCTGTTTCAATTTTTTTGAAAAACATAGAATCCCTCCTTTTGATATTAAACTTCTTTTTATTTTTACCCCTAGAGTTTTGGTCTAAAACCCATTACCACAACATTACTTAATATGATAAATCAAAGCCTAAATAAACCATTCAATTTTATTAATTAAGATTATATCTAAGGGGTATAATTGAGTATGAGTGTAATCATCTATTATTATATTTTATAAGGAGGAAATGATGAAACTTACAATAGGAAGTACCATACAGAAACTTAGACAGAACAAGGGCATTTCAATTGATCAGTTTGCAAATGCACTTGGTACGATGCCCGATGTTGTCGAAAGATGGGAGAATAATTCCTCCTATCCCGATATTACAATGCTTTCACCAATAGCAAGGCTACTGGGAACATCCCTGGATGCTTTGCTTATGTTCGAGACAGAGATCAGTCCCGACGATGTAACTAACATTTACAAGGTTTGTGCAGAGAAGTTTGAAACAGGGGATTACGACGATGCTCTTATGGTTTGTGAGAACTACTTGGAAGCATATCCCAACAGCCTTTTTCTTAAGTTCAGGATGGGAAGCTTATTGCAGGAATACATCCAGATGGCTGATTCAGAAGATCAGGCAAACGAAGTACTGGACAGGTCCATATCTCTTCTGGAAGCATCCTCTGTTATTGATGATCTTGAAGTAAAGCAGGCTTCCTTATATGTACTGAGCAGTCTTTACACTATGAGGGAAGACTATGACAAGGCCATAGAAGTACTTAATACACTTCCTAAACTAAGTGTGAATACAGACTTTATGCTTTCTACTATCTATTCCATCACAGGTGATAGCGAAAGTGCCAAAATAGTAGAACAGGAGAGTCTATTTAATAATATTAACAATTCAATAATTTCACTAGCCAGCATGTGGGGAACCTCACTTAAGGAGAGAGAGCTCGAATTTGCAATGGAGCTGGCAATTCTACAAAGAAAGATGATAACAGACTATAAGCTGGAAGGATATCTTCTGGGCAACAATATACTTATGTTTGCTGACATTTATGCTGTAAGGAAGGATGTTGACAGGACCTTGGACTATATTGAGAAGTATGTTGACTGGGCACTTAAGCATGAGAACTCTGAACTGGATCTTTCGAAGAACAAGTTCTTCTATCTAGTTGAGAACCTTACACCTTCAATGAGTTTTGAATACCAGAGACAGAATTTTATAAGTTCTGTAATTAAGAACTCCGATTACGATCTTGTAAAATACACTGACAGGTATAAAAAAATAATTTCAAAAATTATCTAAGTTAAAGATGGGTGATCAGATGGATAAGGCAATACTTAAATCACTGGAATTCAATGAGAAGATAAAATACAGAATAATGTACCTTTACTCAATGGCATTTATCCTCTCAGCCTTCCTTTTTGCTTCATTGGATTTGATAATCGATGGAATTTTTAGAATCGCAATGTCTCCGACTCTATTGTTAACTGATTATCTGATTGTTGGTGGTATTGGAGCTAGTCTGCTTAACAGTGGGATTTTAATGATGTTCACTATATTCATAGCCAGTAGAAGTAATGCACTTATGAACGGCCCTCTTATCGCAGCTATATTTACAGTTGGAGGCTTTGCTTTTTTTGGCAAAAACATTTTCAACATTCAGGGAATTCTACTGGGAGTATATATTTTTAGTCGTATTCAAAAGGATCATTTCACAAAATATATTATTATCGCTTTTTTTGGAACCGCACTCTCTCCACTGGTAAGTCAGGTAAGCTTTGGAATGGGTTTCAGTACTTTAACGGGAGTTCTGTTGGGAACTGTAACTGGTGTATTCATTGGCCTTATCCTACCTCCTTTGGCAAGTAGCTTTGTAAGGTTCCATCAAGGATTCAATCTATATAATATTGGATTTACAGCAGGAATTGTCGGCATGATATTCATGTCTGTTTTCAGACTCACAGGATATGACCATGCACTTAAGCAAATCACAGCCTCTGAAACCAATATTAATTTGCTGATTCTACTAATTTTTTATTTTTTATCCATGATTTCTGTTGGGCTCTTTTCATCAAAAAAAGGCTTGTTGGAGTATCCAAAACTTCTTAAAAACCCTGGGCGACTTGTAACTGATTTTGTCTCCCTACATGGGTTTTCAACATCAATCTTAAACATGGGAGTACTTGGTTTGCTGGGGATTATTATTGTCCTTATTCTCAAAGGTCCAATAAACGGTCCGATAATAGGTGGCATTTTTACCTTGGTAGGCTTCGGTACCTTTGGCAAACACCCTATAAATACTCTTCCTGTAATGATTGGAGTTGTCTTTTCGGCTATTATTGCAGGTTTGTCTATTTCATCTACAGGATTGTTACTGACAGTTCTTTTTGCCAGCACATTAGCGCCAATATCTGGACATTACGGATATCTTGCCGGAATCCTAGCAGGTTTTCTCCATTTGTCACTGGTATCTAATCTTGGTTCTTTGCACGGGGGCATGAATCTATATAACAATGGTTTTTCGGGAGGATTTGTGGCAGCTTTTCTAGTCCCCCTATTTGAATCTTACAAAAAGGAGAGGGATCTATGAAGGATGAAAAATCAAAGCTTTTGAAAATTATGAATGAGTTGGTAAGGTTTTTCCTGAAGGCAGGGAATCATCATATCAACATCCAGATGGACCTGGACGAACACGAAGGGGTGATAGTACTGGAAGGGTGCTGTACAAGGATTTCTAATAAGCAAATCCAGGAACTGGACAGCATTATCAACTCACCTCGTAAAGATGAAGCAGAGGAGTATTATTGGAATCTTATAGGCAGCAATGATTTTTCCGAGCTCCATCTTTTAGGTGCACTTGTAAATGACGGTGAGGTTGGTTATGAGAGAAATAATCTAAGAATAAAAGTCAGAAGAAAATTTTAGGATGGTCAGTTCAGTTTGACCATCCTATTTTTGATTTTCAATTATTCTTTCAATATTGTCGTAAAAGTAAAGGGCATTTTCTCCATCCAGAGCCATCTCATCTTTTTTGATTTCTGCCAGATACTCCTGAAGTATCCTTGCCGTTCTTGAATCAGGATTCTCACTTATTGTTTCTTCGTATACCTTAAGAGTATCCTCCTTTAGGACACTTTCTCCTTCCTGTGCATATACATATTGATTTCCAAGGCCTTGAATGGCAAGGCTCATATAGGTATTGTAAAGCTCCTCCAATCTTGTCCGAGTTTTTCCTTCAGGGAACTTGTCAATGTGATTTTCAATTTGGAGTGCCCTTTCAAGAATTTCCTGAGCGGAAATATTAATGCTTTCTCCGTCTGTGGTCTCATTCTCTACCTCATTATTCCAAATTCTGAAATATGATTTAAATTCATCAGATGCATATTGTATGTGAGGAGCAAGCTTTTCAAGCACGCCTTTTGTGTCATAACCCTTTGCATAAAGATGATTCTCAAGTTGAATAAGCATTTCATCAACTCTGAACTCATCCAAGCTTTCTATATTGTCTTTTAGAAAATTGATGATTTTATCCTCGTCCATTCTTTTTTCAATAAAGCCATAGTACTCCTTAAGGATTTTAATTTGTTCTGTCTCTTCCAGACGTTCACTTACAATATCATTGGCTTTATCCTTGATATCCTCAATGTCTACCTTCTCGGTTATTTTGTCCATTTCCTCTGAACACCCAGTAATCAACAATGTACTTGCAAGTATTATTGAAATCATAAGCTTTCTCAAAGCAATCAACTCCCTTACCCCTATTATACAATCAATTCCCCGATAATATGTTACAAGTCCATTACATCCATGGATATTTGGGCTTTATTGCGTTACAATGATTTCAAAGCATTGACATAAATTAAAAAGGACAATATAATTTTATTTAGCTATTCAATTTTCTTTGGATATTGATTGAGACAACAAATTCCAAAGATATAAACCGGAGGGATAATATGACAAGTAAACAGATTTTTTTTAAAGGCTTCACACTTATTGATGGCACTGGAGCAGACCCCCTTTTAAATGCGTTTATGATAGTAGATGACAAAAAAATCAAAAAACTCGGTAAGCTAGTTGATGTAGAATCCACAAACGGGTATGAAGTTGTTGATCTTCATGGAAAATACGTGATGCCAGGAATGATAAACACACATGTCCATATTATTATGGAGCCTGTTGGAGATCCAAACAAGCTACTTATGACTGAATCAAAATACAAGACTCTCCTACGAGGTGTGGCAAACCTTAAAAAGCATCTTTATTCCGGGACAACCTACTTCAGGGATATGGGTGGGTACGATTACATGGACATAGTACTCAGGGATGAGGTCAAGTCTGGTCTTGTGGAAGGTCCTGAATTCCTTGCTTCGGGAAAGGTCATTACAATGACCGGAGGACATGGGTGGATGATGGGCAGAGAAGCCGATGGACCAGAGGAAACCAGAAAAGCTGCAAGAGAGCAGCTAAAAGCAGGCGCTGATGTGATCAAGATTATGGCAACAGGTGGTGTTATGACTCCCGGTGTTGAGCCTGGAAGCCCTCAGCTGGAAGAGGATGAAATGAGAAGTGCCGTAATGGAGGCTCACAAGGCAGGAAAGAAAACAGCTACCCATGCACAGGGTACAACTGGTATCAAGAATGCAATAAGGGCCGGGATAGATTCAATTGAGCATGGTATATTCCTGGATGATGAAGCAATCCAGATGATGGTCCATAACGGAACTTTTCTTGTCCCAACCCTTGTGGCTCCATACTTTATTGTCAAGTACGGTGTGGATGCTGGTATTCCAAAGTTTGCGGTCGACAAGGCAGAGTATGTAATGAAATACCATATAGACAGCTTCCAGAGAGCCCTCAAGGCTGGAGTTAAAATTGCCATGGGAACTGACTCTGGAACACCATTCAACCAGCATGATGGTGCACCTTGGGAAGTTAAGCTTATGGTTGAAAACGGAATGACCCCAATGGAAGGAATTGTAGCAACTACAAGAAATGGCGCGGAATGTCTTGGAATTGAAAATGATTACGGAACACTTGAAAGAGGTAAATACGCTGACTTCATAGTACTTGATGAAAATCCACTGGGTAACATTGATGCCCTCTTCAATGTTGAAAATGTATATAAGTTGGGAAACAAGGTCAAATAATATAGATTTACTACCCAAAAATTTTGGCTCCTGATATCATTATCAGGAGCCATATTATTTACTGATTTTCTTTTCCGATTTCATCTGTTAACTTCTCAATCTCATCGATTAACTTCCCTATATAGGCTATTGTATTCAGCAATGGCCTCTCTGTTGTAATATCAACACCAGCCATTCTCGCCAGCTCAACAGGGTTCTTTGTTCCTCCGGCAATAAGAACATTTCTCCAGTCCTCAATTGCTCTTTCGCCATCCTTAAGAATCCTATGACTTGCTTCTGTTGCTATTGTAAGTCCTGCTGAGTATGTGTAGGGATACAAGCCCATGTAATAATGAGGTTGCCTCATCCAGGTCATTTCAGCCCCTTCATTTATCTCAACATCTTCTCCCCAGAAAGTCTCCAGAGTCTTTCTCTTCAAATCATCAAGCACTTCGGCGTTGACACTTCCACCAACATCTATTATCTTGTAAACCTCTCTTTGATAATGTGCTTCCAAAAGATGCGTAACAAAGTTGTGATAATAGGTCTTTGAAACTATGGATGATAACACCCATCTCTTCATTCTCTTGTCTTCAGTTGTTTTCATTAGGTGGTTTGTAAGCAGCATCTCATTCATTGTAGATGGCGCTTCAATAAAGTATAATGAAGGCTCTGCATTATATATGCTCTGATTTCGATTTGCAAGATGAAAATGGCCCGCATGACCCAATTCATGTGCAAGAGTGAAAACATCTCTCATCTTGTCCGTCCAGGAAAGCAATACAAAGGGATGCGATCCATATGGAGTTGAACAAAATGCTCCTGTTGACTTGCCTTCGTTCATTACAAAGTCTATCCATCTCTCATCAAATGCTTTTTCAAGCATCATCAGATAGTCTTCTCCAAGTATTCCAAGACTATCGAATATATACTTCTTTGTTTTCTCCATTGAGATTTCAGGCTCAAAATCAGGATCCACATCCATTTTAAGATCCGCAAAAGTCATCTTCTCAATTCCATGAATTCTACCCAGAAGACTTGAATACTTTCTCATATGAGGAGCAAGATGCTCCATTACCAAATCAATTTGCCTGTTGTATAAGTCCAAAGTCACTTCCTGGTCGACCAGAAGGCTGTCAAAAACTGAATCAAATCCTCTTAAATCAGACAGGGTCTTCTCTCTCGTGACATGAGCTTGATATGCCGTCGCCATGGTATTTCTATAGCCTGAGAGATCCTTCGAGAATGCTTTAAAGGCATCTCTTCTGAGCTCTGTGTCTTTTTCATATTCCCACTGACCTTCAAAGGATGCAAAGCTCAATGAATGGCTTTCCCCTCTAGACTGAAAATCCTCGAATGAAAGATCCGCAAGCTTTGCCATATTATATACTCTGTAAGGTGCTTCAAAAGTAGTTGATAATGCTGACAAAACTCTCTCTGCCTCCGAGTGAAGCCTGAATGGCTTCTTCCTTGCTATAAACTTGAAGTAACCCATATTTTCTGAGTTTTGTCTTGCCGCATCCATAAGTACTTCTTCAGGTGTCTGCATTATTTCTGACTCCACAAAGCTTAGTCTGCTTTCCATAGATGAAATCCTATTGCTGATATCATCGAGTCTTTCCTGTGCCTTCATATTTGTCAGGTCCGCCTCTGCACATAGATAGGAATAGTTTTCAAGCCATCCGCCAAGCATTTCCAATTCTCTCATATCATCAAGACATTGATTTATTTCCTCTGCTGTCAAGAGCTTGCCTTTATATTTTCGTTCAATGGCTTCACCGATGGAAATGTATTTTTCCATTGTTTCCTTGAAGGACTTTTCATCCTTGAAAAGACCTGTAAGATCCCAAGTTAGACTTTTGTCGACTTCGCTTCTTTTTGGCATCTTATCTTCCATAACTATTCCCCCTGTTCAAATTATTACCCTGTGGCTAAATGCCTTCTTTAAACAAACTATCAACAAACTCATTTATATTTACAACAACTTCTTCTTTCCTAAAATCCTTCCCCGTATACAATCTTACAATGTACTCATCTTTCTTGAGAAACAGAATTCCACCATCCTCCATTTCCTGGTCAATATAGGTTATAAATTGTGCTCTGTCATAGTCAGGGTACCACTTTTTTGCATCCCAGTAATCTCCCATAAACCTTGTATCGCTTTCAAGTTCCATGTCATAAAAATATTCAGCTACACTATCGTTTATATACCCCGTTACTTCTGTTGAAACACTTTCATTCCGTCTCCATTCCCTGTAAGAGTATCTGGTCGGAGCAATTACGCTTCCCTCTCTTCTAAATGATGTGGTGTCTGGGTTTTCAATTCTAAGGGCCTTGTAATCATCCGGCAACTGGTCTCCAAAGCCGGTAGAGATAAGTCTCATGTTTATTATGGTCATCAAGCCTATCACTACAAATACAATAACTAATGCCACAAGGGTCTTTTGTACTGTGCCCATATTCCTTCCACCGAAGAATCCCCTAAGCTTGAATGCCACAAACAATCCAGCTATAACAGGTAGGATTGTTAGAATTATCATATTCCCAGCGACAACAGAATCGACTGTAACTATCGCTATAAGTATAGTAATAAGCAAGACACTAACCGTCATTTGTACCTTCCTGGACAGCAGAACCGCCGATGGGTTCATAAAAGGAAATTCATCAATGTCATCCTTTCCTTTTATATTAAGCCAGATTCGGATATTTCTAATTACAGAAACTAATAGAAAAATCGATATTGTGGGCATAAGTATAAGACTAAATAGACCTGTGTTGTAATAGAATATTGAGGGGTGGATTGGAAACATATTCCATAAATTGAAAACGTTCAACAGAATTATAGAAATAAAGCTAATATTCTCAAGCTTAATGGTCCTTCTTATGTTATCCATCTGTGCTGAGGTATCTATTGTTTCAAGATTATTTCCTTCCCTGCTGCTGAAGATATGAAGGTGATCTTTGGAACATACATGATTCCACCCCTTCTCCTTCTGCTGCTCAACATACTTCCTTGTTTTTTCCTTATCCACTGTCTCATAGGCTTTTGGTTGGGGATAGATGCCAATGTAATATTCCATGTCCTCAGGGTAGCCTTTCCTGTATGTACTGATACCCCACTTGAATTTTTCTACAAGCAGACCCTTGCTGGCCATATTTTTATAATGTTCCTCCATGACCTTCCAATCTGTAAGCTGGAAACCTTCCAACTTATATCTTTTCTTATCTGTCATTTCTTCTCCTTTCACGGCTCCCTGCGATCATTACCCTGATGGTTTCAAAGGCAGCTACAATCAGAAATGCTACGTAATGTCCTTTTGCGTAACTAAAAAAAGCTCTTGGAAAATAATAGTCATGAATATCTCCAGAAAGAAGACCAACCTGATTTCTCAGCTCAACCACCTGTTGGGAATCCATTCCTCTAGTAACCTCTTCCTGAATTCTTGGCTCATTTACTGAACTATCCTTGTCAAACATATGAAACTCAAGATTGTGAAATGCAAGCACCCGGTTATAATCAATATCCAAATTTTCGTAATCCTCCGGTGGTGTTGAGTAGAACTCGTATTGTGGATAATCCTCTTCTATAAGCTGAATCATTGGTTCATATTTAATGGAGTCAGAAAAGTAAAAGACAGTACCCAACAGCATCAATAATATCGAAATTAGCATTGCGACTCTCTTTAGAATATATAGTAACATAGGTATCCCCCTTAGATTATTGTCTTCTTTTTATTATATCACAAATAATCGGCTGAATTAACCTATTAAACACTAATATGTGACATTTTGGAGTTATTGATAATTGACATATGCTTGTTATTTATTTCACTTTTAAATAGATATAGTTAAATTTATTTATATATATGCCCCTAAACCTTGTACTAAGCTAAATCATAGACTTGTCTGGCTGCTTTCCTATTAATTTATTAAAACACTGAGTGTTTTTTTGAAAATACTATTGATTTATGTTGCATGCCGTGATAATATATTGTTACATAAATAACAATATGCATTTTGGAGGTTTTAATATGATAAAAAAATCAATTGGACTGGCGGCCTTCGCAGCTACTGGTTCCGGCCTTTTATTTACAATCGGGCTCGGAAATGCAAGTCCACTTAATATGATAATCCTAACACTTGTCGGATACTTTTTTACACTAAGTCTTTTTGATCACTACAATAATCTTAAAGAAGGTGAATAATAACATGACTATGGATAAATCAAAAATCAGAATCTTAATATTGGCCATAGGGAGCACTTCTTTGACCTGGATTTTGAATCATCATTTTGGACTTGGTCCCATTGTTGCAAGTGGCTTGGTAGGTGTAGTTGCAGCTCTTTTCATCCCTGGTGCATTGGCAGGTATAGCATACACTTCCTCTTTTGTGGGAATGAGTTCATTAACTGTACTTCCCTCTTTATTCATTGCCCTTTTAGGTGGTTTGATAGCAGGTATGGTGATTATAGCAACAACTGAAGTTTACGCAGGCATCGGCGGAAAGGGCGGAACAACCGCAGCTGCAGCAACACTTGTAACAAAAGCTATTTCAGGACTAATTGGATAGGAGGACGAACTATGAATATTTTATTAATTGTATTTACAGCAATTGCAGCTGGTCTAGCAACTTATGTAATTGCTAACTATCTTAATAAAGGAGCTGTTCTTGCTTCAGCTTCTGTAACTTTGGTATCCGGAATCATTTTTCCTTATTTTTTCCCCTCCATGGGTACAACTCTTATGGTTGTAGCAGCCTGCGCTTCATATGGTGGAATGGTCTCAAGAAAAAATGCACCTTCTATTATTGATATGATTATGATTTCTTCAATTATCGGGCTTTTATTCACCCTGACAACCACAGCTTATGCTGGTGTTGGTGGTAGACTTGGAACAATCGCGGCTATATCCTGCTTCACCTGGATTGGTGTCAGGAATTCGGCAGTAGCTGCGAATAGAGCTCGCAAGAGCGACCCCTACTCCAAATCAGTGGGAGTCTGGCAGTAACTTATTCACATAGATTTGCCTAAAGAACCTGTGAAGGTTCTTTTTTGTTGAATTAAACAACTCCTTATGGTAAAATGGCATGATGAAAATATTTAAAAGAGGATGAAGAACAATTGATTAATGTAAATAACGTGAGCCTTAGATTTGGCTCCCAAAAACTATTTGACGATGTAAACCTAACTTTCACACCAGGAAACTGCTATGGTGTTATCGGCGCTAATGGCGCAGGAAAAAGTACATTCCTGAGAATCCTATCCGGTGATATAGAGGCAGATTCAGGAGAAATAAGCATTGCAGCAAATTCACGTATGAGTGTCCTAAAACAGGATCACTATGCTTTTGATGAGTTTGGTGTAATTGAAACTGTAGTAATGGGCAACAAAAGACTTTATGAAATAATGATTGAGAAGGATGCAATCTATGCTAAGGAAGACTTCACAGATGAAGATGGAATAAAAGCATCCGAGTTGGAGGGTGAGTTCGCCGAAATGGACGGATGGAGTGCTGAAAGCGAGGCTTCTTCACTTCTTCAGGGACTTGGAATCCCGGTTTCCCTGCATCAGAAGAAGGTAAAGGAATTAACGGGAAATGAGAAGGTAAAGGTACTCCTTGCCCAAGCCTTGTTTGGAAAGCCCGGAATACTTATTCTGGACGAGCCTACCAATGACCTTGATGTAAAAAGCGTTAAATGGCTTCAGGATTTCCTGGGAGATTTCGAGGGTACAGTCATTGTCGTATCCCACGACCGTCATTTCCTGAATGAAGCCTGTACTCACATGGTGGATATTGATTTCGGCAAGATCAAAATGTTTGCAGGTAACTACGACTTCTGGTATGAATCCAGTCAACTTGCTCTGCAGTTGATGAGAGACCAAAACAAGAAGAAGGAAGACAAGATCAAGGATCTTCAAGCATTTATCAAGAGATTCTCTGCCAATGCCTCAAAATCAAAACAGGCAACCTCAAGAAAGAAGCTTCTTGATAAAATATCACTTGATGATATAACGCCATCAAATAGAAGATACCCCTTTGTAGGTTTTACAATGGAAAGAGAAGTAGGAAATGAAATCCTGACGGTTGAGAATCTTAGCAAGAAACTTGATGGAGATATTTCCCTTAAGGATATATCTTTTAGAGTGAATAAAAATGACAAGATAGCATTTATTGGAGATGAAAATGCCGTGTCGGCACTCTTCCAAATTCTCGTAGGTGAAATGGAACCAGATAGTGGTTCCTACAAATGGGGACAGACAATTACTACCTCATATTTCCCAAAAGACAATGCCGAGTTTTTCAATGATATTAAGTTGAATCTTGTGGACTGGTTAAGACAATTCTCAGTTGAGCAAAGCGAAATCTATCTTAGAGGATTCCTTGGCAGAATGCTGTTCTCCGGGGATGAGGCACTTAAGGATGCACAGGTCCTTTCAGGAGGAGAAAAGGTTCGATGCATGTTATCCAGAATGATGCTCAAGGAAGCAAATGTTCTTATTTTGGATCAACCAACAAACCATCTGGACCTGGAATCAATTACCGCAGTAAACAATGGTTTAAGGGACTATAAGAGCAACTTATTGTTCAATTCCCATGACCACCAGTTTATGCAGACTATCGCCAACAGAATAATTGAAATAACACCTGATGGCATCAGAGATAGATCTATGACGTATGAGGAATACATTGAAGAGTACTACATGAAATAAAAGTTCAAGGCAAAAAAAATCCTGGGCCAAATTAATTGGCCTCAGGATTTATTTTTTTATCCGAAATTCTGGATTTAGAGTTATGTTTTCACCATTTCGTACTATGTTAAGCTCTGGGGCATCGCCGGTGCTGTATTTGTACAGAGCTCTCCTCAATTGACCCATGTTGGAGATTTCAATATCATCAATGCTTACAATAACATCTCCAGGTAGAACTTCAGATTCATCTGCTGCACTTTCCGGCTGGACTTCAATTACAACAACTCCAGATTCCGGTGCAAGGTCTATTCCAAGTCTTGCCTCATATTCCTCCAGTGATACTCCTGTAATCCCAAGAAGTACCGTCTGATGGGTACCTGTCTCGATTATCTCCTGAATAATGGGCTTGGTGAGGTTGATTGGAATTGCAAAGCCAAGTCCCTCGGCAGTCTTTATTTTGGCTGTATTGATTCCGACAACCTCTCCATTGCTATTTAGCAATGGTCCTCCACTGTTTCCCGGATTTATGGATGCATCTGTCTGTATCAAATCCTCGATGATATTGCTGGAATCTACTCTTACAGATCTGTTGAGGCCTGATATTATGCCACTTGTCACCGTTCTTTCAAACTCCAATCCCAAAGGATTTCCAATTGCTACAGCCAATTCTCCCACAGTTAATCTATCTGAATCTCCCAATACTGCCACAGGAAGATTGTTTCTTTCCACTTTCACGACCGCAAGATCAAGGAATGAGTCATTCCAGAGAACAACACCCTCACTCTTTTCTCCGTCTTCAAATTTTACAGTGATTTCCTTGGCTTCACCATCTGCTACCACATGGGAATTTGTCAGAATGTAGCCGTCTCTGTGAACGATTACTCCTGAGCCTACTCCGCTTACATCTTGCTGCGAGAACCATGACTGCTGTGTCTCAACAGTAGTTATTCCAACTACTGAGCTCATACCTTTTTTTGCTACGGCAGAAACTGCTGTGATGCTGTCATTTGTATTGATACTGAATGGTTGCTGGATTGAAGCTTGAGATGTTCTTGTGTCAAAAATATAAGCATTTCCTACATAAGCTCCTCCTAAGCCCCCCACAAATGATATCAAAAGAATCAAGGCTACAAGTGATAACCACTTCCCATGCTTGATTTCTTTTTTCTTGTTCACAGGTTGAAGCTGATCAGCGGTTTCTTCTGTACGATCATCCTGAAATACCTCTTCATTTGTATTTTCATATTCTTTATCCTTGTAATCCATAATTAACCTCTCCTTTCCTTATCTCTAGCTTTATAATACAAGCTCTATGTGAAAGGAATATGAAAAAGAGGTGGAAATTGTGTAAAAATGGGTAAAGTAAGAGTACACCTAGAAGGAGGTAACCAGATGATAAAGGACAAAATTAAAATTGAATATATCTATCACAGCGGATATACAATTGAGACTGAGAAATATTTCATGGTATTTGACTATTTTAAAGGAGATATTGAACTACCTGATAAACCAGTTGTTGTTTTCTCAAGCCATTCCCACCCCGATCACTACAATGAAGATATTTTCAGGTGGACTATTGCAAGCGATGATATTACCTACATCCTAAGTGATGATATCATTGCGTCTCCAAATGGAAGAATAAGGCTAATGGGCCCATATGAACGGATAAATTTTATGGATTTTACTGTAGATACCTTCAATTCAACAGATCAGGGAGTTGCTTTCCTGGTGAATGTGGATGGACTGAATATTTTTTTTGCAGGTGATCTTCATTGGTGGTATTGGGAGGATGACTCCACAGAAGAAAAGAAACAGATGGAGAAGGACTTCAAATACCAGATCGATAGAATCAAGCAACACAAGATTGATATTGCATTCTTCCCAGTTGATCCTCGATTGGGAGATAACTTTGCCTTAGGTGGCAATTATTTTATCCAAAAAACCAACCCCAACCATTTCTTCCCACTGCACTTTGGGGATAACTTCGAAATAATCGATGAGTTTATAAACAATTTGCCATCAGGTAATACACATGTCTATAATGTGGATCAACGCAATCAAAAATTCTATATCTAAAAAGGATGGCCGAGGCCATCCTTACTTTATGCTTTGTTTCTTATTTCCTTCAAGTCATCTTGAATAAATCGATGATTCACCTTCTCAACCTTAAAGTTTATTACTCTAAATAATGTCTGGAAAATGATTCCTCCGAAAAATGCCATTATTATAGTTCCAATACCAAAGGTTCCTCCAAGTATGATACCAATGGATACAGCTGTAGCATCAATTATGCTTTTAATCAATCTTACAGACTTACCACTTCTTCTCGTCAGAACTACCATCAGCCCATCCCTTGGACCAGCTCCGATTCCCTGGGAAATATAAATAGCGAATCCGGTTGCCTGTACGACGATACCTGTAATTATCATTACAAGTCCCACAACAGTTGTTTCTGCAACTGGGATAAGATTGTTAAGCATAAGAACATCAATAAATGTTCCGATTAGGAGCATATTCATTATTGTAGCCCAGCCTATTGCCTGTCCAAGATAAATGTCCAGGAGTATTATTAAAAATCCCATTGTAATGCTTGCCTGACCTATTGTAATTCCAACAGTTCTGGATACCCCCTGATGAAATACATCCCAAGGCGATACCCCAAGGCCTGCATTAATCGTAAGTACAATTCCTGTTGCAAATATGAACAACCCGACTACTACCATAAACAATCTTTGTGGTGAATATTGCATTTTACCCCTTCTTTTCTATTTGATTTCAACTCGACAGGGCAATGGTCAGAGCCCATGACATCGATTAGTATTCCAGCATCTTCAGTCCTGTCCTCAAGCTCTTTGGATACTAGGCAATAATCAATTCTCAAGCCTGCATTTCTTTCCCTTGCCTTGGTGATATATGACCACCAGGTGTAAGCTCCTCCTTAATATTCATCCAGAAAGGAATGCTTCTCACCATCTTCTTCCCACCCGAGAATTCCTTCCATATTTACATTTTGAGCGGCTCTGAAAATTGAACTGTCAACATTTTGAAAATCATCCTTAAGTTTTTCAATAAGGTCCTTTATTTCATGACGCTTGTTTCCGATTTTTTTTGCAGAAACCATACAGGCGCAATTAAGTGGCCAAATCCCTGCATTCTGAATAAACCGTTCAATATATTTTTCTTCAACAAGATACATCGGCCTGATAAGTTCCATATTCTCAAAGTTTTGTGCCTTTAGTTTAGGCATCATGGTCTTGAAGTTACCAGCACAAAGGACATTTAGCATTGTAGTTTCAATCACGTCATTATAATGATGTCCAAGAGCCAGCTTGTTACAACCCAATTCCTGGGCTTTTCCATAAAGTGCTCCTCTTCTCATTCTCGCACACATATAACAAGGATAGTCCTTGGCAATTTTATCTGCAACTTCAAATACATTTGCTTCATATATGTGAACAGGTATGTCCAAGTACTTGCAATTTTCCTCAAGCAGTTCACGAATATCTGGATGGTAGCCAGGGTCCATTGCAATAAATTCCACTTCAAAGTTCTGGGTCCCATATTTTTTTAGTTCCTGGAAGAGCTTAGCCATCAACAGACTGTCTTTTCCACCAGATACGGCTACGGCGATTTTATCCCCGTCCTGTATAAGTTCATATTCCTTTACTGCTTTTATAAACTTTGTCCAGACATGCTTTCTGTAGGTCTTGATGATGCTTCTTTCTATATCCTTCAAAGGTTTCCTATCATTGAAAGGAGCCAGAATCTCACAGCCTTCTCCTGCTATCTCTGAAATTTTTTCACTCAATTTAAATCACTCCATCTAAAATCCCAATTTACTTTGTGTATCAAACTAATATTACTAGTTTATAACAAATATCTGATTAATACAAGAATATTGCGCAAGGTCAAAATCTACACTCCGCTATCCTGCACCTTATGATATAATCTTATCAGAAGCGATTAATCCGTTGCAATCCAAAGTAATTTAGGATATAATTCTTACTCATGGATAAGAATCGATAATAATTCATATATAGAAAGGAATTTAAAATGAAACTTGGAATAGTAGGACTACCTAATGTAGGAAAAAGTACATTATTCAATGCAATAACCCATGCAGGTGCGGAATCAGCAAATTACCCCTTCTGTACAATAGAACCAAATGTAGGTGTGGTTGCAGTACCAGATGAAAGGATTTATAAGCTTGCAGAAATCTATAATTCAAAAAAGATAGTTCCAACGGCAATAGAATTTTATGATATTGCAGGACTAGTGGCTGGAGCTAGCAAGGGAGAAGGACTCGGGAACAAGTTCCTGGCACACATAAGAGAAGTTGAAGCAATTGTCCATGTGGTAAGATGCTTCCAGAATGAGGATGTTGTACATGTTTCCGGAGGAATTGACCCCTTAAGGGATATTGAGACCATTAACATTGAACTGATGCTGTCAGATATGGAGCTTTTGGAAAGACGCCTTGACAAAGCACAGAAGCTTGCCAAGAATGATAAATCAATGAGACTTGAAGCGGATGTAATAAAGAAGGCTCTTGCGGTATTGGAAGAAGGCAAGTCACTCAGGACTCTTGATCTTACAATTGATGAAGCGGCAATTCTTAGGTCATTGAATATGCTCAGCTCAAAGCCCATAATCTATATTGCAAATATATCTGAATCAGATGTGGGATCAGAGGATGACAATCCTTATGTAAAAATTGTAAGAGATTTTGCCGCAACAGAAGGAGCAGAAGTTGTTGTAGTAAGTGCAGAAATTGAAGAGGAAATCTCGCAATTGGACGAAGAGGAAAGAAAAGAATTCTTAAATGACCTTGGGCTTTCCGAATCTGGTCTGGACAAGCTTGTACAGGCAAGCTACAAACTCCTTGGTCTTATGAGTTTCCTGACTGCCGGTGAACCGGAGTCAAGGGCATGGACCATCAAGATTGGAACCCCTGCACCACAGGCAGCCGGCAAGATACACTCTGATATTGAACGAGGTTTTATAAGAGCAGAGGTAATTCATTACGATGACCTTATGGCACATGGTGGAAGCATGGCATCAGCAAGGGAAAAAGGTCTAGTCAGGATAGAAGGAAAAGATTACATTATGAAAGACGGAGATGTGGTTCACTTCAGATTTAACGTCTAGAACATTTAAAATCAAACTTGTACTTGACATTGAAAGTCATTTTGATATAATTAGCAACAATATATTAATACTTTAAGTCGATGAGTTGGAGAATTACTATTGGTAGTTTGAAATAGCGAGTTGGGGATGGTGGAAGCCCGATGTTCAAGCCTGATGGGAAAAGGACCAATGAGATTTCCTTTGAATTGGTAGTAGGAGGAACGTTAGCTAGCGATAAGGCTTTGAGTGGACATATTTTATGTCAATTTGAGTGGTACCACGGCAATCCCGTCTCTTAGTTTAAAGAGATCGGGATTTTTTTATATGCAAATTTAAATGGAGAGGTGATGTAAGTGAAACTATGGGGTGGTCGTTTTGAGAATCAAACTGATAAGGCAGCATTTGATTTCCAATCCTCAATTCACGTTGATAGGCGGTTATATAGAGAGGATATTTTGGGAAGCATTGCCCATGCAAAGACCTTAAACAGGTGTGGAGTACTCACTGAAGATGAGACTGTTAAGGTTGAAATGTCATTAAATGAAATGCTTCAAGACATAGAGGATGGAAAGTTGCAAATTGGTATGGAGCATGAAGATATCCATACCTTCATAGAAGCGACATTAACTGAAAGAATTGGCGACTTAGGTAAGAAGATTCATACTGGTAGAAGCAGGAACGACCAGGTCGCCACGGACTTTCGAATGTATCTGGGAACAGAAGTGGACCTTTTGGTGGAACTGTTGAAAAATTTGGAGGAAGCTTTGATATCGATAGCTGAAGACAATCTGGACACTATACTTTCGGGATATACTCATTTGCAGAAGGCACAGCCTCTGACCCTGGCACACTACCTGATGGCTTACTTTGAAATGTTCAGGCGTGATATGGAAAGGCTACTTGATGCAAAGAAAAGAATAATGATTATGCCCTTGGGTTCAGGCGCACTGGCGGGAACAACATTTGATCTGGATAGGGAATACACTTGCCAATTGCTTGGATTCAATGATATCACCTACAACAGCTTGGATGGTGTGAGTGATAGGGACTTTGCAATAGAGCTTGCCTCAGATCTGTCAATAATAATGATGCATCTTAGCAGGTTTTGCGAAGAGATAATACTTTGGGCATCTGGAGAATTTGGTTATGTGGAGATGGACGATGGCTTTAGTACAGGCAGTAGTATAATGCCACAAAAGAAAAACCCAGATGTTGCTGAGTTGATAAGAGGAAAAACCGGCAGAGTTTACGGATCAAACATGACTTTATTGACTATAATGAAATCACTGCCTCTAGCCTACAACAAAGATATGCAGGAGGACAAGGAAGCAGTTTTCGATGCTATTGACACTGTAAAAGCTTGTGTAGATATGTTTACCGGAATGATTAAAACCATAAGGTTCAACAAAGACAGAATGTATGAAGCTTCAGAGGAGGGTTATACCAATGCTACCGATCTTGCGGATTATTTGGTAAAAAAAGGAGTTCCTTTTAGAGAGACACATGAAATATCCGGTCAAATCGTTAATTTCGCTATAAAGCAAAACAAGAAGCTGTCAGAGATTACAGTTGAGAACTTCAAAAGGTTTAGCGATCTTATAGAAGAAGATATTTACAGGGAAATTTCAGTTGAGACCTGTGTAAATGCAAGAAATCTTATTGGAGGTCCTGCAAGAGAGGCAGTCATGAAAGCAATAGAACGAGGCAAAGAGTTCTTAAACGAAGAGATGGGAGATGTAAAGAAATGAAGAAAGTAGTGTTGGCTTTTTCAGGAGGATTAGACACCACGTTTTGTGTTCAATATCTAAAAGAGCGAGGTTATGATGTTATTACAGCTGTTGTAAATACTGGAGGATTTAATGAGGATAAGCTAAAGGAAATTGAAGAAAAGTCAAAGTCGCTTGGAAGTATAAAGCACTACACAGTAGATGCCACAGAGGTCATTTATGAAAATATCATTCAGTATTTGATAAAGCTAAATGGTCTTTATGAAGATGAATATCCTTTAATGTGTGCTGATAGATATATCATTGCAGAGGAAATCCTCAAGATTGCCAAAGAGGAAGGAACGGATTCAGTTGCTCACGGCTCAACGGCTGTAGGAAATGATCAGGTTAGGTTTGAAGCATCCTTGATTACCCTAAATCCAAATGCGGATATTATTGCACCAATAAAGGAATTGAATATTACAAGAGCGAAAGAGATTGAATACCTTGAAGAAAAAGGATTTGAAGTTGACAAGGACCTTAAAAAGTACTCCATCAATGAGAATATCTTTGGTATTACTGTTTCAGGAACAGAAATTGATCAGAACAAGGAACCAGACAGCTTTGCATATACACTGACAAAAAGGGATGAATCAAAAACGGAGGAGTATCTGAAGATTGAGTTTGAAAAGGGCCTTCCCATTAAATTGAATGATCAGGATATTAAGGGAGTGGAGCTCATTTCAAAGCTTAACGCAATCTTAGGATCATATGGATATGGAAGCAGAATATATGTTGGGGATTGCATAATTGGAATAAAGGGAAGAATAATGTTTGAATCTCCGACATTGTTGGCCCTAGTTGAAGCTCACAAGAAACTGGAACAGATTGTTTTAACAAAAAGACAGATAATGTTCAATAAACAGGCTGCCACTGAGTGGTCAGACTTGGTCTATGGAGGACTGTATTATGAGCCTTTGGTAAAAAATATCGAGGCGTATACAGATTCAGTTCAGAAGAGAGTAAGTGGAACTGTCAAAATAAAGGTTGAGCCTAACAGCATCCAGGTGGTGGAACTTAGTTCACCTAACTCTTTAGTTAACGAAAATATAGCAATGTATGCACAGCAATCAAAATGGAGTGGGACGGAAGCAAATGGCTTCATAAAATTATATTCGATGCAGCAAAGATTATCAAACTTAGAATGGGAGGAATAAAAATGAAAGAGATGTTAAAGAAATATGAGAAATTGAATTTAGAGGTATTTGTAGTAGTCAATAGATTACACTGGGATAAATACAAAGCCCTCATGGAAGGTTTTCCCTTCAAGACGATATTTATTGATCCGGCAACCACTCAAGGGTACGATTTTACCTATGAGATGGTCCAGTTAAATGAAAAAGCCTATGGAGCTGGAATGGCTGCGCCGGACTGGACCTTTGCAAACTTTGGAACAATTGGAGCGGGCTTGACTGCAGGATTTCTGATTGATGGCATACCTGTTGCAAAGCTTTGTGTGGTTGGAAATGTGTCAGATCCAAAGATAGCCCATGAGTGGACCCTATTGGTGGATCCTGCCCACGAGGGAGAAGGACTTGGGTCACTGACCTTTGCACTGGCTCTTCATCTGGTTCAGGACAAGGACTATCTGACGTTCATAATTCAGACCGACAATCCAAGCTCAAATATTTACCTAAAGAATGTCAATCCTCTTAATATCCTGTCCTACGGATTCGTCCACACCCGTAAGAACAGTATGCTTATAAAGACCAAAATCCCTAAGGAAGACACATTTAAGACGGTTCTGGGAAATACTCCGGAGAAATTTGAGCTGGATCAGTACCCAATGGCAAAGGATGACCTGGATAGTGCAGGTGATTGTTTCTGGGTTCAGCAAAACAATTCCAAGGTTTACAGAATGATTAACGATGAAATCAAGAATGGCAAGAAATATATTATCAAGGGCAAGTATCAGGAGAACGGCATATCATACTTTCTGATCTCTGAAATTACGGCTGAGCAGGAAGTTTAGAAAAGGAAGCAGGGTGACTGAATGAAATTATTGGATGATTTAATTAAGATCAACACATATCAGGGTGATTATACCGAAATGATAAAGTGTTTGGTCGAATATTTGAAATCAAATACTGATTGCGAGATTCAAATTCAACATATCAGTCAAAACAAGGCAAATGTAATAGCAACCTTTGGAAACCCCGAGCTTTTGATAAATTGTCATATGGACACAGTCAAACCATCAAATGCATGGACATTGGATCCCCTTAGCTTGAATGAACAGGATGGTAAACTTTATGGCTTGGGTGCATGTGACACAAAGGGCAATATCTATATGGTCCTCAAAGCTATTGAGGAAGTCAAACCAAAGGATCTAATGGTATTGTTTTCAATCGATGAAGAGTCAGGAATTAAAACAGGGGTGAAATACTTCCTGGAATCTGATTTTAAGAAGAACATCAGACGAGCAATAGTCTGCGAACCTACTGAGCTTAAGCTTGTTTCCAAGCACAAAGGCTACTACTCCTTTACATTGGAGAATATTGCAGACTCTGCGCATTCATCCATGAAATCAAAAGGTGCAATCATAAAGGCTGCACACAATATAACCAGACTGGATGAACTGGGTTTTAACGTAGGTATTATAGAAGGTGGAACTGCAGGCAATGTAGTGTCTCAAAAATGCACATACCGAGCTTCCATAAGGACATTTGATAAACTAAGCGATGTGGTGAATGCTATAAAAAGCAATTGCAGGGAAACGACAATAGAAAACAGATTTAATGGACCTCCCCTAATAAACAAAAGCCCCTTGTTCCAGGGCGAATTCCATGAAGTGGATTTTTGGACTGAAGCAAGCTTGTTTCAAGAAGCAGGAGTAAATGCAGTAGTTTTTGGAGCAGGAAGCATTAAGCAAGCTCATTCAGAAGATGAGTATGTGGAAAAGTGGCAGCTAGAAAAGGGAATTGAAATAATAAAGAATCTTGTTAAATCTACCCCTCAGATTTAACGACTGTAATACTTGAAATCACAAAATCCAGGTGGATTGATACCCTCCTGGATTTTGCTTATTAGTCTATTTTTTGTCCAATGGAAACTTTAGAAGTACATTGAACTGATCTCCATCAACCTGTAAATCAAATTCTCCTCCGGAAACTCTGGTGAAGCTTTCAGCTATGGAAAGTCCCAGCCCGCTTCCTTCACCACTTCTTGAACTGTCTCCTCTGAAGAATCTCTGAAGAATTTCATCCTTTGTAAAATTCATCTCATACCCCGCGGTATTCTTTATCCTTAAACTTGCGTTTCCATTCTCCTCCACAAGATCAACATATATCCTTGTACCTTGGAGGGAATATTTCAAGGCATTGTCCAACAGATTCTGGAGCACCCTGTAAAGCTTCTTGCCATCTGAACGGATTGCCACAGGCTCTTCTGGAAGACAGGTTCTTACCTGGAAACCTGATGATTGAATACTATCATCCATATCAACAACTGTCTGTTCAACAAGCTTCTTTAAATCCAACTCTTCAACCTCAATTTCAATATCTCCACTTGTACTCCTGGCAAGATCAAACAGGTCTGAAACAATGTTCTTTAGCCTATCGGACTTTTCCGAAAGGATCCTTATATAATCCCTGGAGACATCTGAGAGATCTTCTTCTCTGGAAAGAAGATCCACATAGCTAATTATTGATGTCAGGGGAGTCTTCAGATCATGAGATACGTTTGTTACGAGATTTATCTTCATCCTCTCTGACTTCATCTTCTCCTCCAGGCTTTCGTCAAATCCCTTGTTTATTTCATCAAAAGTTTCCCTATTGTACTTAAAGTACCAGTATATAAGAATCACTTCCAGGATAGGTGGCAATAGCATCAATGGAGTGGCAAACATCATCAGGATGAATGTCAATATAACAAGAATCAAGCTCCCACCAATAAAATAAATCTGCCTTTGATGGAGGACCCTTGTCAGTGGTGCACTGTCAAATCTTCTTCCATCAAGAAAACTTCTTAAATAAACTATTCCTCTGTAAAATACCCTGTATATAAAACTACTTCTGAAAAATCTCTTTGCTTTTATCCTTCTTACAGATGAAAGTAAGATTACTCCTGATGTTGCTGTTACAAGGGCCGTGATTCCTGTTATCATATATAATGCCATCTTCTGACTTGAAGACATGTACACTTCCCCGGTCCACTGTGATGAACTTGAGATATACAACATATTTGAAATGCTTGTGATCCAAATAAATCCGGCAAATAATAATCCTGCGAAAAGTACCTCTGTGTAAATCCTGTCAACAGGTGCCAAATGGATCTCCTCATCCTGAGCTTTTTTACCAGTAACATAAAAAAGATACACCAAGAGCATTACAGTACCAACTATCATTGTAATTGAAGCAATTGCAAGAGGTATCAGAGCATCCCTTCCAGTTGACCATTCCCGCTGCTTCTGCTGTAAAAAAGCATTCTCCAATGAAAAGTAAACCTGCTCGTATGCAGATTCTATCCCGTAGGGGACTATGGTCTCGCCTGTTACAGAGTTCGTGAACCTATCTTCATTAAGGTAGTAGTATTCAACATCACCTTTAATGAAATGCTCCTCAGTTAAATTGGATGGCCATGATATGGAGTTTTCTTCATTCTTGCCATAAAACACAATACCGCCGGGTATAGTTTCCCGCTCACCTTCTAAAACCTTCACCACGGCATAGGCCAGGTTGCGCAAATCTCCCTGGTAGGACTCACTTTCACTGTACTTCTCGGCCAATAAAACCTCTGGGTTTATTTCTGAGTAACCCCAATATGCAAAAATTCCCGCCATCCCAGCCACCATTGCCACAATAAGTAAAAAGGCTACTGCCTTTGTTAAGTTATTTCTGCTGAAGCTTTTCAATCTTGTATCCAATTCCCCACACCACCTTAAGATATTTAGGCTCTTTTGGATTGATTTCGATTTTCTCACGGATTCTTCTGATGTGAACCATCACTGTATTTTCAACTGAATATGCAGCCTCATTCCAGACTCTTTCATAAATCTGTTCAGCTGAAAATACAACGCCCGGGTTCTTCATCAACAGCTCAACAATACCGTATTCCTTAGGTGTCAAACGAACCTGTTCTCCGTCTATCAGGAATTCTTTTGAGTCTGTGTCAAGAACAAGACTTCCTACTCTTATAGCGGATTCATTCCTTAAGTTTCCCCTATCCCCAAGAAGCATATACCTTCTTAGCTGACTCTTGACACGGGCGACAAGCTCCTGCGGATTAAACGGTTTCGTAACATAATCATCAGCACCCATGGAAAGTCCCAAAATCTTGTCGCTGTCCTGAGATTTTGCTGAAATGATTATTATGGGGATATTTTTCTCCTCACGGATTTTCATAGTTGCCGATAGTCCATCCAACTTTGGCATCATAATATCCATGATTATCAGATGAATGTCATCACTAATTAGTATATCCATGGCCTCCATCCCGTTATAGGCCTTTGTAACCGCGTAGCCTTCCAAAAGTAGAAGTTTTTCAATCGCTGAAGCAATTTCCCTGTCATCATCCACAACCAGAATATGAGCCTTTCCCATCCAATCTCCACCATCCTTTACCTTTATTTCAAGTATAGGGGATAATTCTTACAAAACAGTCCATATAATTCTTAAGAAATTATTACATTTTGACCTTTTTTCTTTTTCTGGCCGAAATACAGTGTACCCCATACGCCTGTAACTATCATGATCGCTCCAATAACATCCTTTAGTCCAAAGGGTTCATTAAGGATGAAAACTCCGGCAAGAATTGCAAATACCGTTACCAGGTTACCAAAAATAGCTGACTGAGAAACTGGAATCCTTGAAATTGTAAAGTTCAAGAAAAAGAATGCAACTATTGACGATAGTAACCCTAAATAGAGTATTGGAACTATAACCTCTGGATTGCCAAGCGGCTCAAAATATGTCGCCATCGTTCCTTCGAAAGCGCTTCTTACAAGGAGTGTTGCATTAAAGACTATTGCTCCCATTGTCATCATTGTGTAGGTTATTTCAACAGGAGTAAATTCCCTTGATGCTCTCTTGGAACTGAGGCTAAACATGGTTCCTGCAAACAATGACATTGTAAGAAAAGCCATACCAAGCGTACTTCCAGATAAACCCTGTGAATTATTGAATGCGTTTATTACAACCACGCCACTAACAGAAAGTATGATAAACATAATCTGAATATATTTCAGTCTTTCCTTAAACAAAATCCTTGCTCCGATTGCTGTTGTGACAGGAACAAGAGAAACCATCAGTCCCGCCTGGGATGTGGATGTAAGGTTGACTCCCTCAACTTCGAAGAAAAAGTACAGAACCGGCTGAAACATTGCTGTAATGATTACCAACTTCAGATCCTTGCCCTTAAAATCCAACTTTATTAATTTCAAAGCCCTTAAAATCTGCATGGTTAATCCTGCTACCAGAAATCTGTAAGCAATAAGCTGAATAGTGCTCATATAGCCTAATCCAATTTTAGTAAACATAAAGGACATCCCAAATATCATGGAATACCCGAGTGCTGTCATATAGGGTAGAAACCTATTTTCTGTCATATTATCACGCTCCTCATACAAATATAGCATTTTGGTGAAAAACTGGCAAATAAAAAGACCAGCTACAGCTGGCCTTCCAATTCTCTCATTTGTTCAAGTAAATCTTCCATTTGCTCAAGATTCATCATTCCTGGCTGATACCCAATGATTATACCTTCTGAGTTAAGAAAAAATGTAGAAGGCATTGCATTTACAAGATACAATGATGCAATATGTCCATCCTCGTCAAGCATTACAGGAAAATCAAATCCGCCTTCAGTCATGAATTCTTGTGCCTGCTCCTTTGTTTCCCTAACATTAACACCAATAACTACCAGGTCATCATTTTCTTCATGCATCTTTTGAAGATCTGGCATCTCCTCAACACAATACGGACACCAGGTTGCCCAGTAGTTTAGAAAAACAAGTTTGCCTTTGTAATCACTCAATTTTGTCTCATTTCCTTCCAAATCGAGTAATGTAAAGTCAGGAGCTCGTTTACCCATCTCTATCTCAAAATGTTCATGATCTAGAGAACCATCATGATTAGTTACTGTTGTTGGCTCCTCTGATTCAGTAGGTTCCTCTAATTCAATAGGTTCCTCAGATTCAATAGGTTCCTCTGATTCAGTGGGTTCCTCTGATTCAGAACCATCAGTATATTCTTGCTCATCTGGCACTAGCTCTTCATTGTTATCATCATTCATATTTCCCAAAAAGTAAATTCCTCCAACTAAAACCAGTGACATTGCTACTATTAAAATAATAAGACTGCTTTTTTTCATATATGCCTCCTTCGTAAATAATTACCACTATTAAAGTACTAATTTCTCTAACAACTTGTAACAATAGTTACCCAAATTTATATACACTACAACAGCATTGAGCTTATAACTATCATCTTATCGAAGAATATCAACAATCCGAAGATTACTAGTATAATTCCACTAATATAGGGCATATACTTTAAAAATTTCTCCGCTTTTGTCATCCACTTGATAAATACATTGATAAAAAGCGCTGTTAGCAAGAAGGGTACAGCCATTCCAATGGAATAAATTAGTAACAGCAGTACTCCTTTTGAAACAGTTGCAGAAGTTCCTGCGAATATCAGTATTGAACCTAGAACTGGTCCAAAGCATGGTGTCCAGCCCGCTGCAAAAGCCATCCCCATCAAAGTAGAGCTAAACCAACTGGTTACCTTCTTTGGTGATTTCGCTCTTTTTTCCATGTTTAAGAAACGAAATTTTAAAATTCCCATCATGTTTAGTCCGAAAACAATAATCAGCAACCCACTTACTCTAAAGAACATCATCCTATTCTGGATAAACACCCTTCCTAAGAAACTTGCAGAAGAGCCCATAATCATAAAGATTATGGTAAAACCTACTACAAACCCAAAGGTTCTCAATAGAGCCATCATCCGTACTTTAGATAAATCCTCTTCCAAATCCACACCGGTAATATACATAATGTATGCTGGAATCATTGGTAATAGGCATGGTGAAAAGAAAGACAAAAAACCTGCTCCAAAAGCTATGGGAAGTGAAACATCTGTAGTAATCATATTTAACCTCCTGTCAGTAATAAAACTCTATACCTATTATACCCGAAAGGGGTATCCAAGTATAGAGTTTTATTAACTTACTCCATATATTCTTACACTTTTCCATCTTCCCTTCTTGAATACCATATATGCCCAAAAACCAGAGATTATATTTGTTGAACTGATTGCAAGCCAAACTCCAGTAGAATCCATTCCCAGTAGCAATGCCAGAGTTACCGCAAGAAATACCCTGATTACAACCCAGCTTACAAAAGTAATCTGGAAAGGCTTCTTTGTATACCCTGCTCCCTGCATGGTTCTGGAAAAGATTATGGAAGCTGCATGGAAAGGCTCCGATATTCCAATTATTATAAGGAATGCCTTCCCAATTCTTACAACCGGCTCATTCGGTCCATCAAGAAAAAAGTTTATAAATGGATCTGCAAATATTATAAACAACAATGATATTCCAAACATAACACCGGCGCCTAGAATAGCCGTGGCCCTTCCGCTGGCCTCGGCTCGGTCATACTGCTTTGCACCTAGATTCATACCTGATAGTGTTGCCGCAGCTGTTCCTATGGCCAGACCAGGCATCAGTGCGTACTGGTTGAGATTGGTACCTATTACAAAGGCCGGTATGGCAAAATCTGCATCTATGGTTCTAGCCAGAACTGCAAACATTATAAAAGTTGTGGCATTTCTGGAAAGTCCTTGCAAACCAGCGGGAACTCCAATATCTACAATTTGTTTGGATGCCTTCCAGATTGGCTTAAACATATCCTTCCACTTGACCTTGATATCAAATCTTCCGCTAAGCAGCGCTCCCCAGGCTACAAAAACACTAATAATTCTAGAGAGAGCTGTACCCATTGCGGCACCAGCAACTCCATATGCTGGAAAACCAAACATGCCAAATATAAATATATAATTACCGATTACATTGATAATATTCATCATAATATCAATGTAAAGAGGCGTCTTTGTATCACCTGCACCCTGAAATATTGATCTTGCCATAAAATGCAGCAAAAAAAACGGTACTGCAAGGAAGAATATTTCCATATATTGGACTGCATATTCCAATACTTCATCTGTCACTCCCAATAGCTTCAAACTGAACTCGTTTGTCAGCATCCCTACAGGTACTATAAATGCAGACAAGAGCAAAGATAGCATAAAAGCCTGACCAGCAGCTATGCTTGCACCCTCCTGGTCATCTTCTCCCACAAATCTTGCAACCATGGCAGTTGTTCCAGTGGAAATCGCAATTACCAGAACCATAAGTATCATAATAATATTCCTGCTTGTTCCAACCGCGGATATTGCATCCACACCAACAGTCCCTACCATCTTCATGTCGATAGTTCCAACAGAAACCTGAAGCAGAGACTGAATAACAACAGGCCATGCCAGATAGATTGATGTCTTATATAAATTGTCGTTACTTAATAAATATTCTCTTTTCTTTTTATATGCTGCACTTGCCATACTATCTCTCCTTCAAAGTTATATTATAGCACTGGTCATCATAATTATCTAGACCCCCGAAATTAATTTATGGTAGAAGAACCCCAAAAATAGGTATAAATAAGTTATACTGAATAAAAGGGGGTTTTTTATGACCAGTAAAGATAGAGTTGCCATATTTGTTTTCATCTTGTTTGCCATAGTGCTTTTTGGAGTATTGGGCTACGGGTTACTGCTTGACGTAGGCTTTATCGATGCCCTCTATATGACTATTATTACGATTTCTACAGTAGGCTATACAGAAGTTGCTACAATGACTCCAGGAGCAAAAATATTCTCTATAATTCTTATAGTTATAAGTCTTGGTACTGTTGGTTACGCATTTACTAGAATAGTCTCCTCACTAATGGAAGGGGATATCAGAAAAGCAATAAGGAGGAGAATGATGGAGAGGAAAATATCTGATTACAATAATCACTACATACTATGTGGTGCAGGAGAAACCGGATGGCATGCCATGAAGCGATTTCAGAAAAGTGATGTCAACCTTGTTGTTATAGATAAGGACGAGCAGGTTGTGGCGGAACTGCTTGAAGAAGGAGTCTCTGCTATACTAGGTGATGCAACCATGGATGAAACCTTGATAAAAGCTGGAATCGAAAGAGCAAATGGATTGATCTGTTCCTTATCCAAGGATGCTGACAATGTATTCACTGTACTGACAGCAAGAGAACTAAATGAAAAGCTTTATATTGTATCCAGGGCAATTGACAAAGGCTCCCATCAAAAACTTATAAGAGCTGGCGCAAACAATACAATTTCTCCTGATGAAATTGGTGGAAGTCGTATGGCTGCTCTTATGCTTAGACCTAATGTAATTTCCTTCCTTGATATAATTACCCATGCTGGAGAAGTGGTTCTGGATCTTGAAGATGTTGTGATATGTGATAATTCACCAATCATGAATCAGTCCTTAAGAGAAGTTCGTATTCCTGAGAAAACAGGATTGATAGTTCTTGCAATAAACAAGAAAAATCGAAAAAAGCTTCAGTTCAATCCCAGCTCTGATGAACTGTTGGAAATTGGGGATACAATGATAGTTCTTGGAACTCAGGAACAGATAAAAACCTTAAGAAGACTTGCATGCGACAGGGGAGATAGAGCCCATGAAAAGGGGCTGTCGGGAAATAGCCCCTTTTGAAAAAACAGCACACTCTGAAGAGAGGGTGCTGTTTTTTTATCAAAAAAAG